>JAIQGD010000083.1 GCA_020072765.1 Terriglobia bacterium | reverse complement strand
TGGGTCCGACCGGAGCGGGGAAGACGCGGGTGGTGGAGGCGACGGCGGAGGTGTTGTTCGGAGACCCGCGGGCGGTGATCAAGGTGGACTGCGCGGAGTTTCAGCACTCGCACGAGATCGCCAAGCTGATCGGGTCGCCGCCGGGATACCTGGGGCACCGGGAGACGCATCCGCTGATCACGCAGGAAGCGCTGGGGCAGTATCACACCGAGAAGCTGAAGATCAGTTTTCTGCTGTTCGACGAGATCGAGAAGGCCAGCGACGCGCTGTGGCAGTTGCTGCTGGGGATTTTGGACAAGGCCACGCTGACGCTGGGAGACAACCGGCGGGTGGACCTGTCGCAGACGATGATCTTCATGACCTCGAATTTGGGAGGCGGGGAGATCACCGAGCTGATGACGGGCGGAATGGGATTCGCGCCGACGGTGCCGCCGGAATCGCGGCCCAAGCTGGACGAGAAGGTGGAGCGGACGGCGTCGGCGGCGGCCAAGCGGAAGTTCGCGCCGGAGTTCATGAACCGGATCGACAAGGTGGTGGTGTTCCATCCGCTGCGGAGCGAGCAGTTGGAGCAGATTTTGGAGATCGAGCTGGGGATGGTGCAGCAGCGCGTGCTGGAGACGGCCAAGGGAAGATTTCTTTTCCGGGTGACGCCGGGGGCGCGGGAGTTTTTGCTGCGGGAAGGGACGGATTTGAAGTACGGAGCGCGGCATCTGAAGCGGGCCATCGAGCGGCACGTGGTCTATCCGCTGGCCAGCTTGCTGGCCACCGAGCAGGTGAACCTGGGCGACGTCATCTCGATTGATTGGGACGGCAATTCCAACGCCCTGCTGTTCCTGAAGGAAGCCGAAGGCGCCCTGGTGCCCATGGATTCCCCCGTCCCCGGCCCCCTGGCCGAAGCTGCAGCCGCCAGTTCCGATGGCCGCGAAGCCATTTTCCCCGCGGCGGCAGCGGCAAAACTCTCGCCGGACGACCGTCGTTCCCCGGTGACGTTGCATCGCGGCCTGCCCGTGGAGAAGGCCAAGAACGACAAGCGATAACGATTCTTCCGGAAACGTCGTCTTTGGAAGAGTGCGCGATCATCTCGGAGTGCGGGGTGTTGCCCCGCACTCACGAGCCTTCCTCAGGCCCGTGCGTCAACCGCGTGGGAATCCCACAGTGCCAGAGGAAGCGAAAAATTCCAGAGACAATTCTGAATCGGTCGCCGCTTACGGCTTCCAGCGCAGAATGGGCTTGCGTGCCGCGGTGACTTCGTCCAGGCGCCCGATGCGCGTGGAATGAGGCGCGGTCTTCACCAGTTCCGGATTCGTCTCCGTCTCGGCGGCGATCGCGCGCATCGCCTGAATGAAGCGGTCGCACTCCTGTTTCGATTCGGATTCGGTCGGCTCGATCATCAGCGCGCCCGGAACGATCAGAGGAAACGCGGTGGTGTAGGGGTGAAAGCCGTAGTCGATCAGGCGCTTGGCGATGTCCATGGTATTGATGCCCTGTGGTTTCTGGCGGGCATCGCTGAAGACGACTTCGTGCAGAGTGGGCAGGTCGTAGGGAAGGTCGAAATGCCCTTCGAGATGCTTGCGGATGTAATTCGCATTGAGCACGGCGTCTTCGGTGGCCTGCCGGATTCCCGGACCGTAAGCCAGGATGTAGGCCAGCGCGCGCAGCAGCACGCCGAAATTCCCGCAATAGGCGCGCACGCGCCCGATGGACTGCGGGCGGTTGTGCTCCAGTACAAATCGTCCGCCTTCTTTCCGCACGACCACGGGCACGGGCAGAAACGGCTCGAGGATCTTTTTCACCAGCACGGGTCCCGAGCCCGGCCCTCCCCCGCCGTGAGGCGTGGAGAACGTCTTGTGCAGGTTCAAGTGCATGACGTCCACGCCGAAATCCCCCGGGCGCGCGATGCCGGCGAACGCGTTCATGTTCGCGCCGTCCATGTAAAGCAGGGCGCCGCGCTCGTGCAAAATCCCGGCGATCTCGGCGACGTGATCTTCGAAGATGCCCAGCGTGTTGGGATTGGTCAGCATCAGCGCGGCCACGTCTTCGGTCACGGCCTGGCGCAGGCGGTCCTTGTCCACGTGGCCGCGCGTGTTGGACGGGATGTTCTGCACTTCGTAGCCGGCCATCACCGCCGAGGCGGGATTGGTGCCGTGCGCGGAATCGGGGATCAGGACTTTCTTGCGCGGATTGCCCCGGCTCTCCAGGCACGCGCGGATCATCAGCAGGCCGGTCATCTCGCCGTGCGCGCCGGCGGCGGGTTCCAGCGTGGCCGCGTCCATGCCGGTGATGGCGACGAGCGACTGCTCCAGGTCATGCAGGATGCGCAGGCAACCCTGCGCCAGCTCCCCGGGTTGCAGGGGATGTTCGTTGACCAGCCCGTCGAGCCGCGCGACGTGCTCGTTCACGCGCGGGTTGTATTTCATGGTGCACGATCCCAGCGGATACATGCCCAGGTCGATCGCATAATTCCACGTCGAGAGGCGCGTGAAATGGCGCAGCACCTCGATTTCGCTTACTTCGGGAAAACCCTCCACCGCCTCCCGCATGAATTCGCGGCCGAGCACCGCGGCGGGATCCACGGCGGGCACGTCCAGCGGCGGAAGATCCATCCCGCGCTTTCCCGGCGCGGATTGCTCGAAGATCAGGCGTTCGTTCAAGCTGACATGGCGCGCGGCCGCGCCTGTCGCGATGCCGGATGTTTCCGCTTCTGCTTTCGGGTTCAAGGCAGCAGTCTCCTCAGACCGGAGTCGCCAGGATGCGCCGGATCGCGGCGGCCAGACGCTCGATCTCTTCGCGCGGCGTCATCTCGGTCACGCAGACCAGCGCGTGTTTCGTCAACTCGGGGTAGTGCGTGCCCAGCGCCAGCGGCCCGATGATTTTCTCGCCGAGCAAGGCGGCGTTGATCAATTTCACGGAGCGCGGAAAGGCCAGCACGAATTCGTTGAAGGATGGGCTGGCAAAAACATGCCGCACGCCGGGAATCTTCTCCAGTTCCGCCCGCGCAAACTGCGCCTTCGCCAGATTCTGCAGCGCGAGTTCGCGCAGGCCTTCTTTCCCCAGCAGGCAGAGATGAATCGTGGCGGCCAGCGCGCAGAGCGCTTCGTTGGTGCAGATGTTGGACGTGGCCTTTTCGCGGCGGATGTGCTGCTCGCGCGTGGCCAGCGTGAGGACGAAGCCGCGGCGGCCTTGCGCATCAGTCGTCTGCCCGGCGAGGCGCCCCGGCATCTGGCGCACGAATTTCTGCCGCGTGGCAATCACGCCCAGATACGGCCCGCCGTAACTCATCGGCAGGCCCAGCGATTGTCCTTCCATCGCGACGATATCGGCTTCGGCCGGCGGGCGCACGATGCCCAGCGAAACGGCTTCGGCAATGCCGGCGACCAATAGCGCGCCGGCCGCATGCGCCGCTTCGGCCAGCGCCGGCACTTCCTCGATCACGCCGAAAAAGTTGGGCGATTGGATGGCTACGGCCGCCACATCGGCCAGCTTTTCCTTCGTGAGCGCGGCGCGATCCAACTGGCCCGCGCCGGTGTAACCGATCTCCTCGATCTCGATCCCCGCATGTCTCGTGCAGGTACGGAGGACCTGGTGGTATTCGGGATGCACCGAACGCGCCACGAGCACGCGCCGCCGGCTGGTAATCCGCGCGGCCATCAGCACCGCCTCGGTCAGCGCCGTCGAGCCGTCGTACATCGAGGCGTTCGCCACCTCCTGCCCGGTGAGCTGGCACATCAGCGTCTGGAATTCGAAGATCGCCGTCAGAGTGCCCTGCGAAAGTTCCGCCTGGTAGGGCGTGTAGGACGTGAGGAACTCGCCGCGCCCGGTCAGCGCGTCGGTGACCACCGAGCGCAGGTGCGCATAGACGCCCGCGCCGAGAAACGATGTGTAGTCCCGCGCATTTTCCGCCGCGCGCGCCTCAAAGTACCGGATGATCTCCATCTCCGAAAGCGGCCCCGGCAGGGGAAGCGGCTCGCGCAATCGGAATTGCTCCGGGACGGACTGAAACAAATCTTCGATCGACCGCGCCCCCGTGGCGGCGAGCATCTCCTGGCGTTCCGACGGGCTTTTGGGGAGATAGCGCATCAGGACGTCTTTTCCTTCATCTTTTCGGCGATGTAGTTCTCGTACGCCGCCGCGTCCATCAACGTGGCGGGCTCGGCCGGATCGGCCAGGCGAATTTTCACCAGCCAAGCCGAACCGTGCGGGTCCTGATTCAGTTTTTCCGGGGCATCCGAGAGCGCGGCATTGACTTCCGTCACTTCGCCGGAGACCGGGCTGAAGATTTCGCTCACCGCTTTGACCGATTCAATCGTGCCGAACGATTGCCCGGCTTGGACCGGCGTCGCCACTTTCGGCAGTTCGACGTAGACGACGTCGCCCAGTTCCCGCTGCGCGTAGTCGGTGATCCCCACGGTTCCCACCGGCCCGTCCATCTGGATCCATTCGTGGTCTTTCGTGTAGCGGTAGCCGCTTGGATACATGGCGCTCCCTTCGGCGTCTACAGTCTAATGGGGCCTCTTGTAAAACGGCAACGCCACGATGCGCGCCGGCACGGCCTCGCCGCGAATACTGATTGCGATCTCCGTTGCGGCGGCGCTCGATTCCGGCGGCACATACCCCATGCCGATATTCTTCTTGAGAAACGGAGCCGGCCCGCCGCTGGTTACACGGCCCGCCTCGCGACGGCCTTGCGGGCCCGGAATCAAGATCGGATAACCGTCACGCGCAATGCGCCGGTCCAGCATCTCGAAACCGATAAGCTTGCGCGCGACGCCCGCCTCGCGCTGCTGAGCCAGCGCGTCGCTGCCGAGGAACCGGCCCTTCTCGAGTTTGCAGATCCAGCCCAGCCCGGCCTCCCACGGCGTCGTCGTATCGTCAATCTCATGCCCGTAGAGGCACAGGCCGGCTTCGAGCCGCAGCGTGTTCCGCGCGCCCAGCCCGCACGGGACCAGCCCCGCCGCTTGGCCGGCGTCGAGCAGGCGGTCCCACAGCATCTCGGAGAACTGGGGCTCGAAATAGATTTCAAAACCGTCCTCGCCGGTGTAGCCCGTTCGCGCGATCAGGCAATCGGCGCCGCTCACCTGGCCGAAGGTGAAGTGATACGAGCGGATGGCATCGAGCGGAGCCGGCGTGAGCCGCTGCAGAATGTCCCTCGCGCGCGGCCCCTGGATCGCCAGTTGCGCGTAGCGCCCGCCGGCGTTTTCGATTTCCACGTCCGCGCTCTCCTGCGCGAGGATGTGCTCGAAATCCGCATCCTGATTCGCGGCGTTGACGCAGAGCAGGTAGCGTGTGTCGGAGATTTTGTGCACGAGTAGATCGTCGGCGAAGGTGCCGCGGGCGGTCATCAATCCGGAGTATTGCGCCTGGCCTTCGGCCAATTTCCCCGCGTCGTTGCACGTGACCCACTGCACCAGCGCCAGCGCCCCGCCTCCCCGGATTTCGATCTCGCCCATGTGGCTGACGTCAAACAGACCGGCGCGCAGGCGCACCGCTTCGTGCTCGGCCAGAATCCCGGAATATTCCAGCGGCATCTCCCAACCGCCGAAGGGAACCATCCGGGCGCCCAGGCTGCGGTGACGCGCGTTCAATGCCGTCTTGCGGGTTGCGACGCTGGCAGGAGTGGTCACGAAAGAGTTTCCGAAATTTGCAGCGCGAAAATCGAAGCTAGCATGCGTGCCAGGGGGTGTCAAGAAAACCGGCTGCGCGTGCTCCACGGCTCTCGCGATAGGAGGTCCCTGTGCCGAAACTCGGGCGGGCAATGCGCTTGTCCGCCGCGCCGCGTGGGCCTACCATGATGGCAGGCGCACCCGGGCCTCGATGAGTTCGAGCGAAGGAGAGTCACGGTGATCACCCTGTGTTCGCAGTGTGACAAACCAGAACATCAGTGCACCTGCGAGAGGTATTGCTGCCATTGCAAGTCGATGGAGAACATCCGCATGGGCGTCGACGGGTTGTACTACTGTTCCGACTGCCGCGAAGCCTGCGACGTACTGCTGGCGGACTCCGATGCCCACTGATCCCGGCCCCGGCGGCCGGACCGAATGCACGCTGCACAACGACCCCCGGCTGATTGCCGGCGCCGCGGCGCTCGCCGCTCATGTGGCGCGGCACGCCGGCCTCTCCGAACGCGCGCAGGAAGATCTCGATGAGGCGGTGGCCGAGGCGTGCCGCCAGGCGTTTCGGCTGAGCGGCCGGGCCCGGCGCGCGGGCGCCACGATTCATCTCACCGTGGGAAGTTTTCCCGATCGCGTGGAAGTGGCGGTCGAATATCCGGAAGGGAAGATCCCGGCCGGGCGACCGGCCTCACGCCGCCGCGGTGCTGCTGCCGGAAAGACCGCGCCGAGCCACGCGCCGGCCACCCGATTGCCGGTGGACCACATCGAGCGCGCGACGCACGACGGCCGTTGCCGCTTGACGCTGGTCAAGTACTCCGGCGTGGCGAAATCCTCTTCGCGCGCTTGACGCCGCGATTCCCGCTCGCCGCCGGCAACCCTGTTTCTTCCCGCAAACTACATCGGCACGGCGAAGACGCGCGTGCGAATCAGCGACAGAAGTTGATCCTGACTCACCGGGGCTTCGATTTTCAGGCGGTCGCCGCTCGGCGTGACGCGCACCTGATCGAGCGCGCCCGCCAGGTCTGGGTGGGCCTGCGCTTCCTGGTAGCGGCGGTACATGAGTCCCGCTTGCAGCGCCGCAGCCAGCAGATTGGCGTCGTCGGTGGAGCCGCAGACGGCCTGGAAGTGCGCGTCCACGCCGCTATCGGCTTCCACATTGATAGTCATGGCCTGCAAGCGGCTGAGGATCGGACCGGCCTGCGGAAACTGGCCGGCCTCGGGGAGCAACTGCCGCACCGCCAGATGCGTGTAGCTCTTGTCCAGAACGGCCCAGATAATCCCCGTGCCGTTGGCTTCGTTGATCAAGGGGAAGAGCTGATCGTTGGTGAGCAGGCTCTCGGCCACGCCGGTGCGCACGTCGATGAGTTTTTCCAGGCTGGCGCGCTGGCCGAACGCGGCGGTGTTCGAATCGATGAACGTGAAGAACAGGCCGCCCGAGCCGGCGCCGCCAAACGCGTACAGGTGATAGCCGTGAACATCGAACATGGCCAGCTTCTGCTGTTTGAAGCGCTCCTCGCTCGATGACGGGTTAAAGCCCCCGAGCGCAACCCCCACGACGTCCTCGCTCGTGCCATTCGCAGTGGTCATGCTGCCCCAGGCGAGTTCGTCCACCTGCGTGCTGGGGTCCACGCCCGCCGACGCGAGCATCTGCTCGAATTGGCGGAAGCGGCTGGGCAACAGTTGCTCGCGCAGCTGCGGAAACCACGGAAACTGCCGCGCCGACTTCAAATCGGCGTAGGCAAATTCTCCCACCTGCTTCGGGAACATCCCGATGACCTCGGTGCCGAGCGATCCGGCGGAGGTTGGCAGGGGAGCGGCGAACGCAAACCCCAGGATCAAACTCCCCATGAGGAGGGCGGTCAAGCTGTAACGGCGCATGCTTTTCTTCACGTCTTCTTTCCTCCAAACCTCTGCAAGCAATCTTATCCGTTGGCGGCGGCGGGTTTTTCGGCAACCCTCGACAAAAGCGTCTGTGCTTCCGAGCGCGCCCGGCCGGCGAAGGCCGAGTCGGTGACCGCAGCGAGGTTGGCGGCCACGTTATCGATCGCGCCGTGAACCGCGGCGGCGGCCATCCCGCGGCCCACGCGGATGTCTGACAACATAGACGGTCCGGACATGGGTTCCAGTTGCCCGAGCTTTTCAAAGACTTCCGCCGCACGGCGCGCGATGGCCAGGGGCGCTTCCACCGCCGCCTGGAATGCTTGTTGAATAGCGTGCTCGCGCCGCCGCTGCTCCTCGGGCGTGGACTGGGGCAGCCGGCGCGCGGCCAGCACGGATTCGTACGAGGCCGCGTCGCGGTCCATGGCTTCGGCCAGCGCGCGCGAGGCCTCGCGGAATTCCTCGGCGGCCTTGCCCAGTTGCCCGGCGTGCGCCGCCAGCGATTTCTTTCCCTGTGAGATGCTCGCCACCATCTGCCCGAGGCTCGCGCCCAGCGCCCCTGCCAGCGCCGCCACGGAACCGCCTCCCGGCGTGGACTTCGGCTGCGCCACCGCGTCGAGAAACGGCTGGGCGAGTTCCGCGAGTTTTCGCGTGCCCTGGGCGTCAGGGTCCGTGCCGGCGAGCGCATCGTCGAGCCGGTTCTCGAGCACTTGGGCGGGAGAGAAATCCTCGATTTGAAGATAAAACTCCGCGGCGGACTCGATCGCGCGCCGTGGAATGAGTCCCACGATCTCGCTGCCCGCGATGGAAACGCCGAAGCGCCCGGCCTCCTGCTTCACCGTTTCGAACACGCGGTGCACGGAGGTCTGCTCGAAGTCGGTCAGGTTCATGGACACCTGCGCGAGGTTGCGCGCGCGCAGGTCCACGCCCATGGCCTTGACGCAGGGCAGGCCGCCGCTGGAAAACCGGATAGTCTTCGCGACGCGCTTGGCGATCGCGACGTCGGACGTGTTCAGGTTGATGTTGTAGGCGATCAGGAATTTGCGCGCGCCGACCACGGTGGCGCCGGCCGTGGGATGCAGGCGCGCCTCGCCGACGTCCGGGGCGCGGTCCGGATTGTGGAGCACCTCTTCGCGCAGGCCTTCGAATTGCCCGCGGCGGATGTTTTCGAGATTAACGCGCTCGGGCCTTTGCGCGGCCGCTTCGTAGAGATAGACGGGGATTCGATAGCGCTCCCAGATTTCCCGCGCTGCCTTCTTTGCCAGCGCCACGCAATCCTGCATGGTCACGCCGCGGATAGGCACGAAGGGCACCACGTCGGTGGCGCCGATCCGCGGGTGCGCGCCTGTTTGTCGCGTCAGGTCGATGAGTTCAGCGGCCCGGCCAGCGGCGCGCACCGCGGCTTCCGCCACGGCCTCCGGCTCACCGGCCAGCGTCACCACGCTGCGGTTGTGGTCCGCGTCGCTTTCCTGGCCCAGCACAAATACGCCGGGCACTTCGCGCATCGCGGCCACGATGGCGGCCAGCTTGGCCGGATCACGCCCTTCGGAGAAATTCGGGATGCATTCAATGATCTGCTTCATCTAGGGCTTCTTCGAATGAATCACCACGCCGCGCTTCATCGTCAGGCTGCAGAGGTTCATTCCAAAATAATACGGAATTTCGCGGTACCCGGCCACGTCAAAGGCGGCCAGGTCCGCATACTTGCCAACTTCCAGCGATCCGGCGCGGTCGTGCTGGCGCAGCGAGTAGGCGGGATTGATCGTCGCGGCGGCGATGGCCTCGGCGGGCGTCATGCGCATTTGCGCGCAGGCGAGCGAGAGGATCATCGGCATGCTGAGCGTGGGGCTGGTGCCGGGATTGAAGTCCGTCGCCAGCGCGACAATCGCGCCGGCATCGATCAGCGCGCGCGCTGGTGCGTGTTGCGCGTCGCCCAGATGGAAGGAGCAGCCGGGCAGCAGCGTGCAGACGACATTCGAGAGCGCCAGCGCGCGAATGTCGTCTGCATTGATTTTCTCGAGGTGGTCGGCGCTGGCGGCTTGCAGTTCGATGGCCAGGCGCGCGGCGCCGGTGCGCGCGAATTGCGCGGCGTGGATGCGCGGCACCAGGCCGCACGCGCGGCCCGCTTGCAGTATCCGCCGCGCCTGCGCCACGGTGAACGCGCCGCGGTCGCAGAATACGTCGCAGAATTCCGCCAGGCCCGCGGTGGCCACGGCGGGAATCCATCGGTCGGCCAGAAGTTCCACGAAAGCGCCGCGGCGGCGGCGAAATTCCGGCGGCACGACGTGCGCGCCCAGAAACGTGGCGGCGATATCCAGCGGCTGCTCCTGGTGCAACTGCTGGAGAAGAACGAGAGTCTTTACTTCGTTCTTCCAGTCGAGGCCGTATCCGCTTTTGGCTTCGAGGGTCGTGGTGCCGTGCGCGGCGAATCCCCGCAGGCGCCGCAGCGCGGTTTCCCGCAGCGCCGCCGGAGATGCGCGCCGCAGGGCTGCGACGGTTGAGCGAATGCCGCCGCCGCTCCGCGCGATGGCTTCGTAGGTCTTGCCGGAAATGCGCTGCTCGTATTCGTCGGCGCGGCTGGCGGGAAAAATCAGGTGGGTGTGCGAATCAACGAAGCCGGGCAGAACCACGCGGCCGCCCAGGTCGAGTTTTTGCGCGCGGCGGGCCTCGCGCAGCCCTTCGATGCGGCGCCGGGAACCGACGGCCACGATGCGGTCGTCGCGAACCAGCAGCGCGCCATCGCGAATGATGCCGAGATCGCCGAGCGCCCGCCCTCGCCTCGGGACAGGGCCGAGAAGCGTGAGCAGTTCCGAGCACCCGCTAATCAGCCAGTGCGACACGGGGTTACAACAATCCTAACGTTTCAACATGAAAAATACCACCGCGGCGCTCGTGAAAGCGCCAGCGCTTTTTGCGCGGCCTCACCGCATCGGCAATCGCGCCGCGTGGAGCATCGGACGCCGTCTCCCGCACCGTTCTTCACGGCATGGGAATCTTGATTCCGGACTTACGCGCGAAGTCGATGGCCTCGGGGTAGCCGGCGTCCGCGTGGCGCACCACGCCGATGCCCGGATCGTTGGTGAGCACGCGCTCGATGCGCGCGGCCATTTCCGGGGTGCCGTCGGCGACGGTGACCTGCCCGGCATGCTGGGCGTAGCCGATGCCGACGCCGCCGCCGTTGTGAATCGAGACCCAACTGGCGCCGCTGGCGGTATTGAGCAGGGCATTGAGCAGCGGCCAGTCGGCCACGGCATCGGAGCCGTCGCGCATGTTTTCCGTTTCGCGGAAGGGCGAGGCGACCGAGCCGCAATCCAGATGATCGCGGCCGATGACGACGGGCGCCTGCAATTCGCCGCGCGCGACCAGCTCGTTGATGGCCAGCCCGAATTTGTCGCGCTCGCCGTAGCCGAGCCAGCACAGGCGCGCCGGCAAGCCCTGAAAGCGCACGCGCTTCTGCGCCAGACGGATCCACCGGCACAGAATTTCGTCGTGCGGAAACATTTCCAGCACGAGTCGGTCGGTGCGATGGATGTCCGACGCCTCTCCGGACAGCGCAACCCAGCGGAAGGGCCCGCGGCCTTCGCAGAACAGCGGCCGGATGTAGGCGGTGACGAAGCCGGGAAAATCGTAGGCGTCCTTCACGCCGGCCTCGAAGGCAAAGGTGCGGATGTTGTTGCCGTAATCGAACGTGGCCGCGCCCATTTTCCGCAGCGCGAGCATGCCTTCGACGTGCACGCCGATGGAGGCGATCGCGCGCTTGCGGTAGCCGGCGGGATCGGTCCGGCGGAGTTCGGCGGCCTGCGCCACGTCGAGCCCCTGCGGGATGTAGCCCCCGACGGGGTCATGGGCGCTGGTTTGGTCGGTGAGAAGGTCGGGCACGATGCCGCGGCGCGCCAGTTCCGGAATGACGTCCGCGCAATTCCCGGTGAGCCCGACCGAGGCGGCTTCGCGCTTGCGCACGGCATTCTTCAGGATGCGCAGCGCTTCGTCGAGATCGTTCACCATCACGTCGCAATAGCCGGTCTTCACGCGGCGCTTGATGCGCTCGGGATCGACGTCGATGCCGAGAAACGCGGCGCCGTTCAGAGTCGCGGCGAGCGGCTGCGCGCCGCCCATCCCGCCCATGCCGCCGCTCACGATTAATTTTCCGGCCAGGTCGCCGTGCAGATGCTTGCGCCCGGCCGCGGCGAACGTCTCGTAGGTGCCCTGCAAAATTCCCTGCGTGCCGATGTAGATCCAGCTGCCCGCGGTCATCTGGCCGTACATCATCAGGCCCGCGCGGTCGAGCTCGTCGAACTGCTGCCAGTTGTTCCAGTGGCCCACGAGATTCGAATTGGCGATCAGGACGCGCGGCGCGTGGGAGTGGGTGCGGAAAATGCCGGCGGGTTTGCCGGACTGCACCAGCAAGGTCTCGTCGTTTTCCAGGCTTCGCAGCGCCGCGACGATGGCATGAAAACATTTCCAGTTGCGGGCCGCCTTGCCGCGCCCGCCGTAAATGATCAGTTCTTCGGGCTTCTCGGCCACCTCGGGATCGAGGTTGTTCATCAGCATGCGCAGCGCCGCTTCCTGCTGCCAGCCCTTGCAGGAGATGGCGGTGCCGCGCGGGGCGCGCACGGGCTGATAGCCGGGGGTGTTGTCCGCCGGAATATTTACCACGGGAGGTTCTCCGGACCGTTGGCTGGGCCCTCGAAAGTGTTGCGATTAGAACGAGTGCCGACCCTGTGTTTTGAATAACTTAGGGCGTTTTCTGTTTCCGGGGGTGTTGCGATTAGAAATGGGTGTGGGGACGGCAATTCGGCGGGGCAGTGAAAACTGAACGACGCGGCCGGCAGCGGGGCAGGCAACGGGATCAGCACGGGGACAGGGGTATGCGGCGCAGCCCGCTGGGAGGGCCGGGGCCGTGCTCCGGGTTGGACCCGAGTACTCACAGGATCATCTTAGTACGGAATAATCCCAGTGCAAGCGTGCCGTGCTGTGGACTATGGGTTTCGGATTGGGGGAGCAGGTCAAAACGGTCCGATTGTTCGTTGATACGCTAAGGCATATGATTGCGGCTCGTGCTCTCACATTCCAAAAACTCACGGCCTGAGTTCATTTCAGAGAGGTGCCTTCTCCTGATACATCGAATGGTGGATTGTCGACGCGTATTCTATCGGCTCGGATGTCTCTGATGCGCCTCATCAGATCGGCAAGCATTTCTTCGATCATCCACTTAGACTTGCCATAAGGATGGAGGGGGCGTTTTGGATCCTCTTCTTTCAGCGGCTTTCCTTGAGAGGAATCGTAGATGCTTGCGGAGCTGGAAAAAATCAAGGGCTTTACATTACATTTTTTCATGGCTTCCAGGAGGGAGATCGTACCTAAAACATTGTTGCGATAATAGAGGAGTGGATCGTGGATTGATTCGGTAACAATGCTTCTTCCCGCAGCGTGGATCACGGCAGAGGGAACTCCGTGCCATCGACCACGCGGGTCACACTGCCCAATAGGCCGCGACCAGGCGTGTAGCCATAGCGCACTTCGACGCCGCTCGGAGAGACAGTTCTCACCAACCTCCCGAGCATGTCATACACACGCACGGTGACGAGTCGCGGAGCGCCATGGCCGATGGTAAATGCAATGCGTGTGGAAGGATTGAATGGATTGGGGTAGTT
>JAIQGD010000082.1 GCA_020072765.1 Terriglobia bacterium | reverse complement strand
TTCGTTCTCCTGTTGGCGGGATTCCCGAATTGGCTATAATGGGGCGAAACGCATCCTGTCGGCGAACCCTCCGCCGGAGGCAGACCGAATGGCCTCTCATCTGAAGATGAAGGCTGCCCAATTTGACGCTTCGAAGTACCACGGTCTCGACCGCGATGCGCTGGTCCGCAGCTATCGAACGATGTTCCTATCGCGGCGGTTGGACGACCGCGAGATTCAGCTCAAGCGGCAGAACAAGATCTACTTCCAGATCAGCGGGGCGGGGCACGAAGCGGTGCAGGTGGCCGCGGGCCTTCTGCTCAAGCCGGGCCACGACTGGTTTTTCCCCTACTACCGCGACCGCGCGCTGGCGCTGATGCTGGGCGTCACGCCCCACGCCATGCTGCTGCAGAGCGTGGGCGCCAAGGATGATCCCTCTTCGGCTGGCCGGCAGATGCCCTCGCACTGGGGCAGCCGGGAATTGAACATTGTTCCCAGCGCTTCCGCCACGGGCATGCAATGGCTGCACGCGGTGGGCGCCGCGGAGGCTTCGCTGTACTACGATCGAGCCCCCAAAGCGCTCGACCAGGCGCGCCAGGCACCGCTGGGCGGTTCGGTGAGCCATCATGGAGACGAAATTGCCTACGTTTCCGGGGGCGACGGTTCCACCAGCGAAGGCGAATTCTACGAAGCCATCAACGCGGCGTGCCTGCGCCAGGTTCCGGTGCTGTTCCTGGTCGAGGACAACGGCTACGCCATTTCCGTGCCGGTGGAATTCCAGACGCCGGGCGGCAGCATTTCCAAATTGGTGGCGAACCACCCGCATCTGGCGGTGCAGGAATGCGACGGCACGGACCTGCTCGAGAGCTATGCGGTCTTGAGCCGCGCCGTGGCCCATTGCCGCGAGCGCCGCGGCCCGGCGCTGGTTCATGCGCATGTCACGCGGCCGTACTCGCATTCGCTGTCCGATGACGAGAAGCTTTACAAGACGCCCGAAGACCGCCAGGCGGAAGCGCATCGCGACCCGGTTCCGAAGTTTGGGCTGTTCCTGGTGCGCGAGGGCCTCCTGGATGAGCGCGAGATGGAAGCGCTGGAGGCGGAGGTGGATCGCGAGGTTCTGCAGGCGACCGACCGCGCCCTGGCGGCCGAGCTGCCCGCCACGGATTCCATCCATGTGAACGTTTATTCGCCGGACGTCGATCCCACGGGAAAACAGTTCGAGGCCGCGGCCGATCTGGCGGGCCATGCGAAGACCATGGTCGAAATGATTTCCGCGACGCTGGCCGATGAAATGGAGCGCGACGAGCGCGTGGTGATTCTCGGCGAGGATGTGGCGGACTCCAGCCGCGAAGAGAATTTGGCGGTCATCAAGGGGAAGGGCGGCGTGTTCAAGGCGACCGCCGGGTTGCAGCGCCGTTTCGGTTCGGCGCGCGTGTTCAACACGCCGATCGCCGAGGCGGCCATCATCGGCCGGGCGATTGGCATGGCGGTGCGCGGGTTGAAGCCCGTCGCCGAAATTCAGTTCTTCGATTACATCTGGCCGGCCATGATGCAGCTGCGCGACGAATTGCCGCTGATGCGCTGGCGCTCGGCGGGCCATTTCAAGTGCCCGGCAGTGGTGCGCGTGGCGATTGGCGGATACCTGACCGGCGGCGGGATTTATCACAGCCAGTGCGGGGAAGTGACGTTCACGCACATTCCCGGGCTGCGCGTGGTGATGCCTTCGACGGCGCTGGACCTGTGCGGCCTGCTGCGCACGGCGCTGCGCGCCGATGATCCCGTGCTGTTCCTGGAGCACAAACATCTTTACCGCCAGCCCTATAACCGCTCGCCATATCCCGGTGAGGATTTCACGATACCGTTCGGCAAGGCGCGGGTGGCCCGCGAGGGTTCCGACGTGAGCATCATCACCTACGGCGCCGTGGTGCATCGCGCCGAAGTGGCGGCGGCGGAGCTGGCGCGCGGCGGCATTTCGGCCGAGATCATCGATCTGCGGACACTCAGCCCCTATGACTGGGAGTCCATCGCGGCCAGCGTGTCGAAGACGAGCCGCGCCATTGTGGCGTACGAGGACTGGCGTTCGTGGGGCTATGGCGCCGAAATCGCGGCGCGCATCGCCGAGGAATTGTTCGAGGAGCTGGATGCCCCGGTGCGCCGCGTGGCGGCCGCCGATACCTTCTGCGCCTATCACCCCAAGCTGGAGCAGGCCATCCTGCCGCAAGCCGAGGATATCGTCCGCGCGGTGCGCGATCTGGCGGCGTATTGAGCTGGATTAGGAAACTTTTTCCGGGTTCTCCTCGTAACCATCTGTAGACGCCGGGGGAAAGGCATGACCGGCGCGGGAGGTTCACGCCATGGTTTGCGCCAATTGCCAGAGAGAGATCGCCGATTATTCCAACTTCTGCTACTTCTGCGGCGGGCGGCAGCTTCTGTCGCCGGCCGGGCCGCCGCGGGCGTCCAAGCGGCTGATGCGCTCGGCGGTGGACAGCAAGATCGCCGGGGTGTGCGGGGGCGTCGCCGAGTATTTCGAAGTGGATTCCACGCTGGTGCGGCTGGTGTGGGTTCTGCTGATTCTGATGCCGGTGCCGGTGGTGCCGGCCCTGATCGGTTATTTTGTGGCGTGGCTGATCATGCCGCGGGCGCCGCTGCCCGAGCGGGCCATCGCGCCGCCGTCCGCCGATGCGCCGCATGCGGTGAGTGCCGCGTAAACGGGGAAAATGTGCTTCGGCTCCTGCCCGGCGAAGCTTGCTTCGCCGTGTCGGCTGCGGGGAAGGTGCTGCGGCGGGGAAAAGCGGCGGCAAGCCGCCGCACTCCAAAGGGTTTCCACGCCGGGCGGGAAAGCCTGGAGCAGCGTCCCCGGGCGAATTGGCAAGAATTCAGTCCTTGTTGTTCTTGGTCTTGCGGGTGGACCGGCGGCCTTCCGGGAAGAAGATCCGGTCGAAGGCAATGGGCCCCGCGCCGAGCGCCGCCAGCGCAAACGCCGCCGTGGCCAGCAACAGCGGCAATTCGTAGTTCTGCACGGCCATGGGCTCCAGAATAATTTTGTGCACCCTCCATAGGGCGATGGCCATCTCGCACGCCAGGAGCAATCCCGCCACGCGGGTGAAAAGCCCCGCGATCAGCAGACAGCCGCCGAAAAATTCGAGGATGCCCGCGGCGTAGGCGAAGTAGGAAGGGAAGCCCATGCGCGCAAACCATTGCAAGGCCTCGCGCGTGTGCGTGAACAATTTCGGGTAGCCGTGGTAGATGAAGATGGCGCCCAGCGCCACGCGCAAGAACAGCAGCGCGAGCGGCTTCAGCTTTTCCAGACTCTGCATGCGGATTCTCCTGGCCGGGGCTGCGCGGCAGCCCCAGCGTGCGGGATTGTAACAGAAATGCGGGTTGTACCAGGGGCGCCCCGCCGGAAATGTTTTCCCGGAGTGTTCCCCGGACACGAGCGGCCGTTAGTGTAGAATTCCTTCGTAGTTATAGGCAGGCGGGGCATGGCGGAAGGCAAGCGCACGATCGGTGTGGTCACGGGGGGCGGGGACTGTCCCGGCTTGAACGCGGCGATTCGCGCCATCGTTCTCCATGCCAGCTTGGAATACGGCTGGCGCGTGGTGGGCGTGGCGGACGGGTTCGACGGGCTGATCTGGCCGGAAAGATCCCGCGAGCTGACGGTGGAGACAGTCCGGGGAATTCTGCCCCAGGGCGGAACCATTCTCGGCACGACGAATCGCGGTGATCCCTTTGCCTACCCGGTGAAGGAGGGCGGCCGGGCTTCCGTGCAGGATTATTCGGCCCGGTGCCTGGAGGGCATCCAGCGGCTGGGAATCGACGCGCTCATCGTGATCGGCGGAAACGGGACGCTGGCGATTGCGCACCGGTTCTCGCAGATGGGCATGAAAATCGTGGGCGTGCCGAAGACGATTGACAATGACCTGCGCTGCACCGAGGTGACGCTGGGTTACGACAGCGCGCTGCACGTGGCCACCGACGCCAGCGACCGGCTGCGCACGACGGCCGAGAGCCATCATCGCGTGATGGTGATGGAGGTGATGGGCCGCGACGCGGGCTGGATCGCCCTGGGGGCCGGAATCGCGGGGGGCGCGAACGTGATTCTCCTGCCGGAAATTCCGTTTACGATTGAGAACATCTGCGGCATGATCCGCCGGCGCGAGGCGATGGGGCGGCGGTCGTCGCTGATTGTGGTGGCCGAGGGGGTGCGGCTGCCCGGCCAGGAGGCGCGGGCGCAGGATGTCCCGGGGCCGCTGGCGGGACACGCGGCCAATGCGATTGCCTCGGCGTTGCGCGAACTCGTGGACCAGGAAGTGCGCGTGGCGGTGATCGGGCATCTCCAGCGGGGCGGCTCGCCCAGCCCCTTCGATCGCGTGCTGGCGACCCGGTTTGGCGTGGGCGCCGTGGAACTGGCCGCCCGGGAAGGATATGGCCGCATGGTTTCGCTGCAGGGAGGAAAGATCGAGTCGGCGCTGATTGCCGAAGCGATCCACCCGGTGCGCCTGGTGGACCCGGCGGGCGACGTGGTGCGGGCCGCACGCGCTGTGGGAATCACATTTGGAGACCGTCTCTGATGCGCAAGGTACTGCTGGGCTTCCTGGTCGTACTGGTGATCGGTTTTGGCGTGTACCTGCGCTCGCGGCGTCCGGCGCGCTCGCTCGGAGTGGCCTACGTCACCAATCGCGAGGTGCTGGTGTGGAGCACGACCGCGCAGGTGCGCGAGCGCGTGGCCACGCTGGGTTTTGGCGAGCGCCTGGAAATCCTCGACCGCTTGGGGGACCAGGTGAAAGTGCGCACGGCGGCGGGTGTCACCGGCTGGACCGCCCAGGGCGATCTGCTTTCGGCGGATTTTTGGCAGAAGGCCCGGGACCTGGAGGGCAAAATCGCCACCGCGCCGGTCGAAGCCCGCGGGCACACACGCGTGCTGACGAATCTGCACACCGAGCCGGGCCGCGACGCCCCGCGCATCCGCCAACTCACCCGGGCAGTTCCCGTGGAGCTGTTCGAGCGGCGGGCGCTGGATGTGCCCGCAGCTCCCGCGCAGCCGGCGCCGGCTGCCGCGGCTGCGGCGCCTTCCACGGACGAGGAAGAAGGAGCGCCCAGCCTGCCGGCGGAAGCCAAGAAGGAGGACTGGTGGCTGGTGCGCGCGCACCTGCCGGGGCAGGCCACCATCGCAGGGTGGGTTTTGGGCCGGTTCGTGGATCTGGATGCGCCTGCGCCGCTGCCGGATTACGCCAGCTCGGCCGGGGTGCGCATCGTGGCGTGGTTCGAGTTGAATCATGTGGTGGATGCTTCGGGCGCGGCGAAACCGCAATATCTGGTGGCCGCCACGCGCGGGTCCGAGGGGCAGCCGTGCGATTTCACCGTCCTGCGCGTGTACACCTGGGGTTTGCAGGGGCAGCGGTACGAGACCGCGTTTGCCCAAAGCAATTTTTGCGGAAAGCTGCCGGTCAAGCTGACCGCGGCGACGGCGGCGGGCGGGGACGCCACGTTTTCATTTGAGGATTGGAGCCGGGGCGCGCGGGAGCAGCGGAGCTACCAGATGCACCAGACAACGGTGCGGCGCGTGCGAGAATCCGGCGCGGTTCGGGCGAGGCCCTAGCGTGAAGGATACTGTTTTCTGTGCGATGAATTTCATTTGGCGGCGCGATGCCCGCGGCGCCAATCGCTCCGGCATTTGCCGCGGGACTTCCTTGGCCGCCGCGATTGTCCTTTGCGTCGTCACCGGTTTGCTGGCCGGCTGCTCGCAAAACAACACGCACGCCCAATCCGAAGCGCCGCCGCCGATTGCCTATGTGGGCAGTTGGGGCGTGAGGGGCGACGGTCCCGGCCAGTTGGACCAGCCCACCTGCATCGCCACCGACGCCATCGGCAATGTCTACCTGGCGGATGCCGGAAGCCACTTCGTTAACAAGTTCGATTCCCGAGGCACGGGGCTGCTCTCCTATCAGGACGAAAAGTTGAAGCAGCCGCAGTCGATCGCGGTGGACGCGGGCGGCGCGATCTATGTGACCGATGCCAGCCGCCAGAGCGCCTTCGTCTACCTTCCCAACGGCGATCGCTATCGCCAGCTCCGCCTGCGTCTGCGCCCCAACAGCGAGGCGAATTTGAGCGTGGCGGTGGATGACGATGGGCTGATTCATATTCTCGACGCCGAGGCCGGGCGGATCGTCGCCTACACGCCGCGATTCCGGCTGGTGCAGACCTGGCAGCCGGCCGCCAAGACACCCGGCGGCAAGGCGCGCGTCCAGGCCATGGCCGCGAGTTCGGATGGAGATCTCTACCTGGCCGATCCGGCGGGGAATCGCATCCTGCGTTTCACGCACGACGGGCATTTTGTCGCGGCCATCGACGGCGCCGCCGACGGCGTGGACCGCAAGCTGAGCAGCCAATTGACTGTCTCGGGCAACTACCTGTTTGTGATGGACGCCAACGGACGGATGCTGCACGTCTGGTCCACCGACGGACGGCCGAAGCTTGACGTGGATCTGGCTCCCGAGTTGGGTCAGGGAAATCGCCCGGCTCCCGCTCTGGCTGTCAGCACGCATAAGGAGTTGTTCGTCCTGGATGCTTCCGGGGCGCGCGTGCTTCGCTATCGCGTCAATTTCTAACAATCGACGTGGCGCCGTCGTTTCCGGTGCAGGAGGCAATCATCGCATGGCACTGCTGCTGACCGAATCGGATGTGAAGGCGCTTCTGACGATGCCGCTGGCGCTGGAGGCGGTCGAGGATTCGTTTCGCCGGCTGGCGGACGGCACGGCGATTTCCCAATCGCGCCAGCGGGTGCGCGTTCCCGGGCAAGCGCTGCTCAATTACATGGCCGCCGCCGACGCGGCGGGCGGCTATCTGGGCCTGAAGATCTACTCGATTTCGCGCGGAGGGGCGCGGTTTCTGATCCCGCTGATTGCCGCGGACTCCGGCGACCTGGTGGCGCTGATCGAGGCGGACTACCTCGGGCAGGTGCGCACGGGAGCGGCCAGCGGCGTGGCCACGCGCTGGATGGCGCGGGCGGACGCCCGCACGGCCGGCATCATCGGCACGGGACTGCAGGCGCGCACGCAACTGGAGGCCGTGGCGTTGGCGCGCAAGCTCGACAGCGTTCGCGCCTTCGGCCGCGATCCGCAGCGGCGCGAGCAGTTCGCCCGGGACATGACCGCGCGCCTGGGCGTGCCCGTGACGCCGGTGTCCTCGGCGGAGGAAGCCGTCCGCGGCGCCCAGATTCTGATCACCGCCACGACCGCCGCGCAGCCAGTGGTCGAAGGCCGCTGGCTGGAGCCCGGTGTGCACATTAACGCCATCGGCGTGAATTACGCGGAGAAGCGCGAAGTGGATTCCGAAACGGTTCTGCGTTCCGATGTGATCGCCGCCGATTCGGTCGAGCAATCGAAGATCGAGGCCGGCGACCTGATTCACGCCTTCGGCGGCGACGCGTCGCGCTGGGGCTCGGTGCGCGAGCTCGCGGACATTGTGGGAGGGAAGGCCGCCGGGCGCACCGGCCTCGGCCAGATCACATTTTTCAAATCGAATGGCATTGCCATTGAGGATATCGTCGTGGCGGGCCGCATCTACGAGCGGGCGCGGGAGCGAGGCCTGGGACGGGAAGTGCCGTTGTGGCGGAAGGAAGTTCGCGCCGGGGAGCGGTGAAGCGGTTAGGTGCCGGCGCCGCCCAGGCGTTTTTCCAGGGCATCGTGGAGTCTCTGGCGGATGTCGGCGGGCAGCGGAGCGGGTTCGGAGTTGCAGAAGATCTGAATGGTTTTCTTGGTGGTGTCCACGACCAGCCGGCAGTCGCTGCACTTTTCCAGATGTTGTTCGATGGACGCGCGCAACGAGGAGTCCAGCGCGCCGTCCAGATAATCCGCCAGTTCGATCACGATGGATTTGCACTTCACGAAGGTTCTCCCCGCCGAAAATATCGGTTTAGACTTTCGCGCAACCGGAGCCGCGCGCGCAGCAGCCGCGATTTGACGGCGGGCACGGAAAGCCCCAATACTTCGGCCGTCTCCTCGGTGGATAATTCCTCGATGTCGCGCAGCTGAAAAACGACGCGAAACAGAGGATCGAGATCTCCGACTACATGCGCGAGAATATCCGCGAGCTCGGATTGCTGGTAGCGCTGCTCGGGAGAAGGGCCCCAGTCCTCGACGTCGCGCGGCACGGTGGCCTCGCCAGTCTCGATCTCTTCATCGAGCGAGACGATGCCCGGACGGCGCTTGCGGAGTTTCATGAGCGCCTGGTTGACGGCGATGCGCACCAGCCAGGTATAGAACCGCGAGGTGCCCTGGAATCCGCCGAGGTGCTCGAACGCCTTCAGGAAGGCCTCCTGCATGGCGTCTTCGGCGTCCTCGCGATTTTGCGTGATGTTGTGCGTGAGGCGGAAGATCCTCCGCTCGTAGCGGTTGACTAGCGTTTCGAAGGCGCGCACATCTCCGGCCTGCGCCGCCGCCACCAGCGTCGATTCGTCGTCCTTTACGATCCGCGACGGCAGCGGATGGGTATGTGCCGGGTTGAGTTTCGGAGTGTGCATCGCCGGGTCCGCTCATGGAAAGGGTAGCACAGCTTTCCCGGCCCTGCTGGCGGGAATGTATTATGATAGCCGCGCGTCAGCGCATTTGGCAGTTGTTCAGGGTTGTCGCCTGAGCGCGCCCGGAAGGGGTTGTCAAAATCGGCCGGTTCCGGCGTGGCGTGCGGCTTGAAGCCGTTGGGGAGGAGTGAAGACGTTCGATGCGGACCCTGCCTGATTATTTGCGTAAGGGGATGAGGATGATCCTGGTCGGGACCAATCCCGGCGAGCGGTCGGCGCGCGTGGGCCACTACTACGCGGGCCGCGAGAATCCGTTCTGGCCGGTGCTCTATCAGTCCGGCGTGATTCCCGAGCCGCTCACCTGCCGGGACGACCGGCGTATTTTGGAGTTCGGCATCGGCATGACCGATCTGGTCAAGCGCCCGGTGCGCGCCGGGGAGGAGATTGACCGCGAGGAATTCGCCGAGGGCCGCGTGCTGCTGGCGCAAAAGCTCGAGGACCTGCGCCCGCGCGTAGTGGCCTTCAACGGCAAGCTGGTCTATGAAAAATTCATGGGGCGTACGTGCAAGCTCGGCTTGCAGAAGGAAAAATTGTACGGGGCGCATGTCTTCGTCCTGCCGGCGAACACCGGCCAAAACGGGGAAACCAGCCTGGCCGTCAAGACGCGCTACTTCAAGAAACTGGCCGCGCTGCTGCGCGGTCTGAAGGAGCAGGGATGAGCGCCACCCAGCCGGCCGGCGCCCCTCTGGTGCTGGAGGAGCGGGTGGACTCCGTGCTCACGCTGCGGCTGAACCGGCCGGAAAAACTCAACGCGCTCAACCTCGAACTCTGCCGCGCGCTGGTGCACGCGCTGCTGCGCGCGGCCGACGACAAGTCCGTGCGGGCCGTGGTCCTCACTGGGGCGGGACGCGGGTTTTGCGCCGGCGGCGACGTCAACCATATCCGTGACGCGAGAATGCGCCGCTCGGTGCGGGACTTCGAAGCGCTGCTGGCCGCGGGCAAGGAGGTCACCGTGGCCATTGCGTCGATGCCGAAAGTGGTGATTGCGGCGGTCAACGGGCCGGCGGCCGGCGGAGGCATGAGCCTCGCGCTGGCGTGCGACATGCGGATTGCTTCGGATCGCGCGACGTTCAAGCAGGCCTTCGCGCAACTTGGATTGTATCCCGACCTGGGCGCGACCTTCTTTTTGCCGCGGCTGGTGGGGTTGTCGCGCGCCTCGGAATTGTTCTACACCTCGGAGCAGCTTTCGCCCGCCGAGGCCCGCGAGATGGGCATCGTGTATCGCGTCTACGCACACGAACAGTTCGACGAGGAAACCGCCAAACTCGCCGCGAGCATCGCGGCCGGACCGCCCCTGGCCTACCGCGACGTCAAGCGCACCATGATCGGCGAGGCGCACCGCGAACTGGCGCGCGTGATCGACGAGGAAAACCGGCTCCAGCTGCACTGCTTTCTTTCGGAGGATTGTGCCGAGGGCCTGGCGGCTTTCTTCGAGAAACGCCGCCCGAACTTCCGGGGGCATTGAGGATTTTTCAGCGCGCCGCGGAGTGAAGGTGCCAGCAGCATGGGAATTGACGGCACGGGGACCTGCTTGCATGCCAGAGATCGAATCCCATCTATTCCGGACAACATGACATGACTACTTCCATGCTTCGCGTCAGAACCGAAGGCCGCGCCTCGTGGCTCACCCTGGATCGCCCGCCGCTCAACGTGCTCAACATCGCGCTGATGCGCGAACTTTCCGCCGCGCTGGCCGACGCCGCGCCGAAGTCGGACTTCCTCGTCTTCGAGGGCGCGGGCGCGCGCGGATTTTCCGCCGGCGCGGAAGTGGGCGATCACGCGCCCGAGCATATTGCCGAAATGCTGGGCGCCTTCAACGGCTTGTTTCGGGAATTGTGGCGCGCCGACTGCATTACCATCTCCGCCGTTCACGGCGTCTGCTTGGGAGGCGGCTGCGAACTGGCTACGTTCTGCGATTTTGTCGTGGCCGGGCAGTCGGCCAAGTTTGGCCAGCCCGAAATCAAGCTGGCTTGTTTCCCGCCGGTAGCGATGGCCGTCTTCGCGCAGCTGATGGGGCCGCGCGCGGCGCTCGATCTGATTCTCACCGGGCGCACCATCTCCGCAGCGGAGGCTCGCGAACTGGGTTTGGTCACACGTGTCGTTCCGGACGCGGACGTCCAAAAGGCGGCGCAGGAGTTGGTCGCAGAACTCGCCGCGCTGAGCCCCGCCGCGCTGCGCATGACCCGCCGGGAACTGTGGCGCGCGACGGGCTTCGATTTCGAAAAAACGCTCGACGTCATCGAACGCGCCTATCTCGACCGCCTGGCGAAATTGCCGGACTACGCTGAAGGCATCCAGGCTTTTCTGCAGAAGCGCGCGCCCGTCTGGCGCGGTCGCTGAGGCGCCTTGAAAGAGATCCGGACCATCGGAATCGTCGGCTCCGGCGCCACCGGCCAAGCCATTGCGTACTTGGCCGCCGCCGCCGGCTATCGCACTGTGCTGGAGGATGTGTCGAGCGCCCGGCTCGCGGACAGCCGGGCCTGGATTGCGGAGGCATTCGACCGGGCCATCGCACTGGGCAAACGGACGCCGGTCCAGAAGGTCGAGGCCCTGGCGAACCTTGCCACGGCGCGCTCGGTCGAAGAGGTGTGCCGCGAAGCGGACCTGCTCATCGACGCCACGGCGGAAGAAATGGAAGTGAAGCTGGAAATCTTCACGCTGTTCGACCGGTTCGCGAAGCCGGGGGCCATCCTGGCCAGTAGCACCGCGTCGGTTGCGATCGCGGATCTGGCTGCCATTACGTTTTGCGCCGAGAACTGCGTGGGCCTGCGTTTCCTCGCGCCCGTTGTGGACGGCGGGCGGATCGAAATTGTCCGCACGCCGGCTACTTCGGAAGCCACCGTGGAGGCGTGCGGCGAGGTCGGCCGCCGACTGGGCAAGGAGGTCGTGGTCGTGCATGAACCGGCGGACTCGACCGCTGGCGCGGGGAGATGAGAGGGAAAATGAGTGCCGCGGGCCGAATTGAAATTCTTCAGGGCGACCTGACCGAAATGGACGTGGATGCCGTCGTGAACGCCGCCAATAACGATCTGCAGCTCGGCGGCGGCGTGGCGGGAGCGATTCGCCGCAAAGGCGGCCCGCGCATTCAGGCGGAGTGCGACGCCATCGGCACGATTCCTGTGGGCGGCGCGGCGATTACCACGGGAGGAAATCTCAAGGCCCGGCATGTGATTCACGCCGCCAGCATGCAGCTGGGCGGACGCACCTCGGCGCAGGCGCTCCGCAACTCGACGGCCCATGCGCTGCGCATCGCGGCACAGCAGGGCCTGAAAACGATCGCTTTTCCCGCCGTCGGCACCGGAATCGCCGGATTCCCGCTCCGCGAGTGCGCCGGCATCATGCTGCGCGAAGCGGTGCGGCATCTGGCCGGGGCCACATCGATCGAGAAAGTCTACTTCGTGCTGTTCGATCCAGAGGCGCTCGAGGTGTTTCAGCAAGCCTTCCGGGAACTCGATGCCGCGGGCCAATCCACACCGTGAGAAGCATGGCTGCCACATTTGTCACGCGGTACTTGATGGCGACGCTGAGATTCTTCGCGCATCTCCGGTTTCAGGAGTCCGGTGGACTCCACCGGAGTCCCGACACCGGACCTCATCGGATGCGCTCAGAATGACGCGCGGAAGGTGATGGCGCTTTTTGGTGCTGTTGTCTGCTTGTGAGAAACCCCGGCTATTTGCTCTCGGTGCGTTTCTTGAGCGCCGGCTCACCTTGATCGCCGCTGGTGGGCGGAGGCGGGGTTTGTGAGGGCGCGGCGGCGGCGGGTGTGGCCGCATCGCTGCCGTAAGGCTTTTGCATGTATCGGGCGGCTTCCTGCTGCGCGCCGACGGTGTCGTCCTTGGTGTGCTGCGCCAGCGTGTACTCGTTGACGGCGCGCTCGCGCTGCCCGAGCACGTCGTAAATCTTCCCGATATAGATGTGGCTCCAGACTTCGGTCCACTTGGGGTCGAGATCGCCGCCCAGGGCGGCGCGAAACTCGTTGGCGGCGGCCTGATAATTCTTCTGGTAGAACATGGCCTCGGCCATGCGGAAATGCGCCAGCGAGTTGGTCGGCTGAATATCGAGCGCGCGCCGGTATTCCTGATTAGCCTCGAAATACTTTCCCATCGCGGCGAGGTTTTCGCCTCGGGCGACGATCGCGCGCACGCGCAATCGCGGGCTGGACTTCAGCAGGTTGTTGTTCGGATCGACCGTGATGCCGTTGGGCTTGGGCCGCCCGAACGTGTCGATCTTGAATTCCGAACTGGTGCCCGTCACCAGAATTTTCTTGATCTCCGGATTGCCTTCCGTATCCACCTTGATCTCCACGGGCATCCGGAAGGTGTCTAGCTCCTGGCGGATTTTGCCGGCCAAATCATCATTAAGTTGCGCGGCCGCGGCGTGACCTTTTGTCGAATTACTTAACAAGTCAAGTATTTTTTCAGGGGTCAAAAGTTCTAATTTGGGGTCTTCGCGGGCCAGATAGCTGGGTACTACATACAGCTGTTTGACGCCGTCAAACAGCTTCGCCAGTTCGTCTTTTATGAAGTGCTGGCGGGTGTTATGCAGCCCCTCATAGATGACGACAATATTGTCGTCAGCGGTTTCATGGGCCATCTGCAGGGCGCCGCGGATTTTGGCCGGCGTATGCGCGTAATCGGTATATAAATTCGGCGCCAGCTG
>JAIQGD010000146.1 GCA_020072765.1 Terriglobia bacterium | reverse complement strand
CCCGCCGATCCCCGCGGCGGATACGCAGAAATGAGCACCCGCGCGGCCCTTGACGGAGTCGTGCGCTGACCGGAGAATCGGAATCCCCCAATCCATTGGCCAGATGCCCGGTTATCCGGCTAATCAGGACCTTCGGGGAATTCTCCGGTTAGCCGACTTATCAGGGAAGTGGAATTGCAACGAAGAACGTGTACTACTGGTTCATAAGAAGGATGCATCGCTAGAGGCTAACACTGATATGCGTTAGGCATTTTAATCTCATGCACCCGCAGACTTCATTTTGGGATTGAGCGGCACGCGTGCGTGAATCGTCGTCCCGTCCTGTAACCGCGAGTCAATTAAAAGCTCCCCGCGCACCACCTTCAGCCGTTCCTTCATGCTGATGAGACCGAGTCCGTGCCCGTGCCCTTTGATGGCCTCTTCCGGTTCAAAGCCAATCCCCGAATCGTGTACGATCAGTTTGATCTCGCTTGCTCCACCCATGAGTGAGACTCGCAAATGTCGTGAGCCGCTATGCTTGGTCGCATTCTGCAAGGCTTCTTGCAGGACGCGGAACAGGCAAAGAGAGATTTCCTTCGGTAGATCTGTCGGGATGTTCTCGAAGTGACACTCAATCTCCACTCCTTGTCGTTCGGAAAGCTCTTTGCAAAAGCCACGGGCTGCCGCTACCAGCCCGAAATGCTCCAGACTAAAGGAGTGCAGGCCGTGCGACAACGCTCGGATAGTGGTTCCAAGATCCTTAACCTTCTTCCTCGCTTTCCCCACTTTCCGCCTGAGTTCAGCCGCCGAGGCGGGAAGATCGTGCTTCAGGCCATCTAGAGTCAGCGCCAGCATGGCGAGGCGCTGACTGATGTCGTCGTGAAGCTCTCGCGCAATCCGGGAGCGCTCTTCTTCTTGTGCATCAATCAGCCTTTGGCTGAATGTCGAAAGGACCTCTTCGGCTAGTTTGCGTTCGGTAATGTCCACGCATGAACCAATGTAGCCTGCGAAAGAACCGTCTGCGTTGAATCGAGGAACGCCTTGATCCAAGATCCAGCGAAATTCACCATCGTGCCGCCGGAGGCGATACTCCATCTGGAAGGCTTCGCGCCAATCGAATGCCTTTGTGTAGGTCTTCAGGCACATCTCCAAATCTTCTGGGTGGACTCCCTCAGCCCAACCGTTTCCAAGCTCCGTCTCAAGGGGTCGACCGGTAAAATCGAGCCAGGGCTGATTGAAGTAGTTGCACAACTTATCGGGGCCGGACATCCAGATCATCACGGGAGCCGTGTTTGCGACCGAGCGGAATCGCCGTTCGCTCTCACGTGCAGTATGCTCCGCCTGCTTCCGTTCGGTGATGTCGCTGAAGGTGACGATGAGATAGTCGGCGATGAAAGCGGCGTAGAGTTCGCAAATGCGTTCAGAACCATCGCGACAGGTAATCCGGTATTCGCCGGTGTTGACGGCCCGAGGCGATTGATGACGTGCAATCTCCAGGGAAAGTTTCCAGCGGTCAACGACTTCGCGCCGGTAATCGGGATCCGGGTAAGCAATCTGATACCACTCCGAGGCCGTGGGCGCGGTATGCCCGAAGAGGCTCAGTGCGCTGCTGCTCCAGAAAAATATGCTGTCATCCTGCAAATCGACAACTGCAACGGGGAACGGAGTGGCATCCAAGACGGCACTGAGTTTCTGCTCGAAACGAGTCATGGCGCTGTCCCTGATGGTGCAGCGATCAACAACTACGAAGCAAGCCCAACGGCGCTGGTCAGCGATGAGAGTTTAGCAGGAAACCCAATTGGACGTGTAACGCGCCAACCGGAGAATTGCCATCGAGAAGTCCTGCGGGGCGGCTTGGCGATACAATGCCCTGGGGAGCGGGCAGAGGACTTGGGCTTGCGAGCCTGTGAAACAGAACTCGGGAGCTTGTCATTCCGAGGAGTGGAGCGCGGGGTATGCGCCCCGGCTCATTTGCCGGGGCGACGAGGAATCCCTCTTCGCGTCTGCATCGCTGGAAGCCAAACCGAAGAGAGATCCCTCGCGCTGCTCGGGATGACAGCGTGGTTGGGGCGATGACAGTGGAAGGATAGGAATAGAATTGCTTTTTAACAAGCTGCTAGAGCCGCACATGAGAAAGCCAGAATCACAATTCGAGCGCGTTGTCTGGATTGTGCTGGATAGCGTGGGGATCGGCGAATTGCCGGACGCGGCCGAGTACGGCGACGCGGGGCGCGACACGCTGGGGCACATCGCTCGCTCGCGCCCGCTCGCGATTCCGCATCTCGTGCGCCTGGGGCTGGCGAACATCAAGCCGCTGCAACATCTGATTCCGCCGGCGCGGCCCGCCGGGTGCTACGGCAAGGGGGCCACGGTTTCGCCGGGGAAGGACACCACCACCGGCCACTGGGAAATGGCCGGCATCTGGCTCGACCGGGCGTTCCCGGTTTACCCGCACGGCTTCCCGAAGCCGCTGATCGAGGAATTCGAGCGTCAGATCGGCCGGCGCACGCTCGGCAACAAACCGGCCTCCGGCACGGAGATCCTCAAGGAACTCGGCGAAGAGCACGTGCGCACGGGCTTTCC
>JAIQGD010000003.1 GCA_020072765.1 Terriglobia bacterium | reverse complement strand
AAGCCATTCTTTCCCGCGTGAAGCGGCCCATCCTCACCTACGGCACGTCCAGCCAGGCCGATCTGGTGATCTGCGATGTGACGCTGCGCGGCCTGGCCAGCGAATTCCGCCTGAAATATCGCGGGGAGGACCTGGGACTTTTCCAGTTGCCTTCACCGCCGGGCATTCACAACGTGCGCAACGCCGCCGCGGCGGCCGCCGTGGGACTGGCGCTGAATATTCCTCCGGACTTGATTCGCGCCGGCCTGGCGCATTTCGCCGGAGTGGGCCGGCGCTTTGAAGTCAAGGGCGTGCACGCGGGCGTCACCCTCATCGACGACTACGGCCATCACCCCGCCGAAGTCCGCGCCACGTTGGAAGCCGCGCGCGGATGCGGCTACAACCGCCTGCTGGTGCTGTTCCAGCCGCATCGCTACTCGCGCACAAAACATCTTTGGGAAGAGTTCCGCCACTCGTTCAACCAGGCGGACATTCTGGTGATCACCGACATCTATGCGGCGGGCGAAGCCCCCATCGAGGGCGTCACCTCCGAGCTTCTGGCCGAGGCCATCAGCTCGGCGGGCCACAAGAATGTCGTCTATTCCAGCACGTTGCAGGGCGGCATCGAATTCCTGATGGCCGAGGCGCGCGCGGGCGACGCGGTGTTGGCGATCGGAGCGGGCAGCGTCGGCCGGGCGCTCGACCAGCTGGCGCTTTTGCTCGAATCGAGGATTACGAGTCCCCATGCGAATTAAGGACAACGTGGCCGCGCGGTTGCGGGAACTCGGCGCCGAGTTGCGCCGCGACGTCTCCCTGGCCGAGCAGACTTCGCTGGGCATCGGCGGCACCACCGACGAGCTCCTGCTCGGACACTATGATTCGATTCCCGCCGTGATGCGCCTGCTGGCGGACGAAAAGATTGCCCACCGCTTTCTTGGCGGCGGCACCAACGTGCTCGTGGCCGATGGCGATCTGCCGTGGATCGTCCTGCATCTGCCTCATGCGCAGCCCGGCATGCGGGTCGAAGGCAACGCCGCGTACGTGGACGCTTCGGCCGACTTGGGCGGGATGGTGACGTTCTGCGCCAAGCACGATTTGGGCGGCATGGAAGGTTTGATCGGCGTGCCCGGAAGCGTGGGCGGCGCGCTGCGGATGAATGCCGGCGCCTATGGCACGCAGATCGGGCCGCACGTGCGCGAGGTTGAGCTGTACCGCGCGGCCACCGGGAAGATGGAAACGCTGCGCGGCAGCGACATCCGCTTCGATTACCGCCACACGTCGTTTGCGCCGGATGACGTCATGCTGCGCGTGAAGCTGGAACTGCCGTCGAAGCCCTTCAAGGAAGTGCTGGCGGGCATTCGCGTCTGCAACGAGAAGCGCCGCTCCAGCCAGCCGCTCAATCAGAAGAGCGCGGGCTGCATCTTCAAAAATCCCACGGGCGGGTCGGCCGGGCGCATGATCGATGAACTGGGCCTGAAGGGGCACCGCGTGGGCGACGCCATGGTGAGCGATCGTCACGCGAACTTTTTCGTCAACACCGGGCAGGCGCGTTGCTCCGACATGCTGCAGCTGATGGACGAAGTGCGCGAGCGCGTGCGCCGCGCCTATGGCATCGAGCTGGAGACCGAGGTGATCGTCTGGCAAAACTGAAGACCATCGACGCCGAGGCGTATCCCCAGGAGATCCTGGCGGACGAAGAGCCGAAGTATCTGCGCCGGCAGAAGCCGGTGGAGATCAAGCGGCGGAAATTCGGCCGGAAGGCGTGGAAGACCTATCTGCGGGTGACGGCGTGGTCCGCCGCGGCCCTGGCGGGCGCGTGGATGGCGTACGTGATCGGCCACTTCCTGCTGGCCTCACCGGAAATGGCGCTGGTGCACCCTGATCAGGTGGTGCTCACGGGAAGCCACTACGTCCCGCGCAACAGCGTGATCGAAATTTTCGCCGGCGACCGCGGCAAAAGCGTCCTGCGCATTCCTCTCGACCAGCGGCGCCGCCAGCTCGAGTCCATTCCGTGGGTCGAGCAGGCCACCGTGCGCCGCGCCCTGCCCAACCAGATCGAAGTCGAAATTACCGAGCGGACTCCCGTCGCGTTTCTGCGGGATGGCAGCGACATGGCGCTGGTGGACGTGCACGGCACGATCCTGGAACGCCCGATCGAGGGAGAGTTTCACTTTCCAGTGGTGACGGGGATTCGCGCGGACATGCCGCAGGAGGACCGCGAGGGGCGCATGCAGCTTTTCTCCGGCTTCACCCAGCAGATCGAATCGGTGCATGCCGACGCCATCGATCGCGTGAGCGAAGTGGACCTCTCCGATGAACAGGATGTCCGCGCCACGCTCACCGCGTTGCAATCGGCCGGCGTTGCCGGAGGCGCTTCGTCCGAAGCCTGGGGACAGGCCGATGCGCCCGTGCTCGTCCATTTCGGCAGCAGCGATTTCGCGGAAAAATATCGGACCCTGGTGGAACACATCGGGGAGTGGCGCGCCACGGCCGGCCATGTGGAGTCCATTGATTTGCGGTTCAGCCGGCAAGCGGTGGTGAACCCGGAACCCACGGAAGCCGCCGCGGAGCATCCGTCGAAGCCGGCTGCGAAGCCGGCCGCTAAGACGGCGCCTCGGCCGGCGGCAAAAAAGCCGGCGAAGCATTCGCGGTAAGGAGCAGAAGACTTGAGCAAGAAAGACCGCTACATCGTGGCTCTGGACATCGGCAGCACGAAGACCTGCGCCCTGATCGGCGAGCAGGAGGAGGACGGCGGCGGCGTGCGTTTTGCGGCGCTGGGAGCCGCGGAATCCAAGGGCTGGCGCAAGGGCCAGATCGTGAATCTGGATCTGGCGGTCAGCTCGATTCGCCGGGCCATCGAGGAAGCCGAGGCCATTATCGGCATGCCGGTGGAATCGGCCGTGGCGGGCGTGGCGGGAAGCCATGTGCGCGGTGTGAACAGCCGCGGCGGAATCACGGCGGGGGCGAAGCCGCGCGACATTCAGCGCGAGGACGTGCGCCGCGCGGTCGAGGCGGCGCGCAACGTGACCCTGCCGGAGGACCGCGAGATTCTGCACGTCCTGCCGCAGGAATTTTCCCTCGATGCGCAGGATTGCATCCGCGATGCCATCGGGATGGTGGGCCAGCGCCTGGAAGCCAACGTCCACATCGTGACGGCTTCGGGCACGGCGACGCAGAATATCGTCACCGCCGTCAATCGAGCGGGCGTACGCGTGGACGACACGGTGCTGGAGCCGCTGGCGGCCGCCGAAGCGTGCCTGACGCAGGACGAGCGGGAACTGGGCGCGTGCCTGCTCGATATCGGCGGGGGCACCACGGAGCTGATCGCCTACACGGGCGGCGTCGTGCGCCATACCGCAGCCATCCCGGTTGGCGGCGACCATTTTACCAACGACCTGGCCGTCGGCCTGCGCACCCCGATTCCCGAGGCCGAAATGATCAAGCGCGAGCACGCCTGCGCGCTGCGCGAACTCATCCGGCAGGATAGCGCCATCGAAATCGCCACGGTCGGCGACCGCCCGCCGCGCACGGTGTTCGCGCGCATGCTGTGCGAAATCACCGAGCCGCGCGCGCAGGAACTGCTCGTGCTGATCAACGAGGAGTTGCGCCGGGCCGGTCTGGAATCGCAGATTCCCGCCGGGATCGTCCTGACGGGCGGCGGAGCGCATCTCCAGGGCCTGGTGGATCTCGCCGAGCGCGTGTTCAACCTGCCGGTGCGCGTGGCCGTGCCGCGCGGACTGGCGGATATGACCGAGCAGGTGTCCCAGCCCGAGTATGCGACGGCGGTGGGATTGGTGCTCTACGCGGCGCGCACGCGGCGCCAGGCCGGAGCGCGTCCCACGGGTTTTGTGGGTAAGTTGAAGAGCATGTTTGCGGGGGCGTAACGCGGAGCGAAAGGGCCGGCGAAAGGCGTGACCGGGAGCGGTAAGGCAGCGGCCGCCCGGTTGCGTTTCTCGGCGGCGCGGCGGAATTCGCGGCGCGACATTTTGGGGGGAGGAAGCATGGCAAAGGAATCGAATCTCCGAGTTTCATTCAGTGAAGAGCCGCACGATGGCGCCCGCATCAAGGTGATCGGCGTCGGAGGCGGCGGATCGAACGCCGTCAACCGCATGATCCGCGCCAAGGTCGAAGGCGTCGAGTTCATCGCGGCCAACACCGACCTGCAGGCGCTGAAACTGTCGCAGGCGCCGGTCAAGCTGCAGCTCGGCGCGAAGCTGACCAAGGGGCTGGGCGCCGGGGCCAATCCGGAGGTCGGCCGCAAGGCGGCGCTGGAGGACACGGAGAAAATTCTCGAGGCGCTCGACGGCGCCGATATGGTGTTCGTCACCTCGGGCCTGGGCGGAGGCACCGGCAGCGGAGCCGCGCCCGTGGTCGCCAATCTGGCCAGCGAGGTGGGCGCGCTCACCGTCGCCGTGGTCACCAAGCCCTTCGCTTTCGAAGGCAAGCGGCGCATGCAGCAGGCCGAACAGGCGCTGGGCGAGTTGATCGGCAGCGTCGATACCGTCATCGTGATTCCCAATGAGCGGCTGATGGAGTGCGTCGAGCAAGGCACCAGCTTCTTTGAAGCCTTCCGCATCGCCGACGACATCCTGCGCCAGGCCGTGCAGGGAATTTCCGACATCATCACCATTCCCGGGATCATCAACCGCGACTTCGCCGACGTGAAAACAATCATGGCGGGCCAGGGCTACGCGGTGATGGGCACGGCGGTCGCGTCGGGGCCGAATCGCGCCATCGATGCCGCCAACCGCGCCATCAACAGCCCGCTGCTCGAGGACAACTGCATCAACGGCGCGCAGGGAATTCTGATCAACATCACCGGGTCCGCGTCGGTTTCGCTGCACGAAATCCACGAAGCGTCGTCCATCATCCAGAAGGCGGCGCACGAGAACGCCAACATCATTTTCGGCGCCGTGCAGGACGACGCCATGAAGGAGTCGGTGAAAATCACCGTGATCGCCGCGGGCTTCCGCGAAATCTCGGGAAGAAAAACGCATGCGCGGCCGTCGTATCTTCCGAAGACGTGGAAGGCCGGGCGCGAGCAGCCCAACGTTCCTCTGGCTCCCGAGCAGACCAACGTGGTGCAGCAGGTGGCGCGCAACGTCAGCGAGGTGATTCAGGATGTGCCCGCCGACGATCTCGACGTGCCCACGTTCCTCCGCCGCCAAGCGCAGAAAGCCTGACGCAGCCGTTTCGCAGGAATCCGCAGGGGCGGGCCACGTCCCTGCGGAGTTTTCCTCTCGCCGGAACCGCGCATCCTTGCATGCTTTCTCGCCGTGATTTCGCGCCGCTGTTGCGGAGGCACGTTGGAGTACCCCGATTGATGCGTAGAGGCGCTGCTCGCTGCGCCCCTTCTGCTTTTGCAACTGCTCCACTGGCGCAACTTCCCATTTCAGGTTCAGTCGTACTGCCAATCGCCCGGCCGCAGTGTAGACTTTAGGCGTGTCTGGCTCGGTTCACATCGCCAAGCAGGTGTCGGCGCAACTCGTGGAACATGCCCGGCGAAATCCTGCACTGGAGTGCTGCGGTTTGCTGGCGGGGCGCGACGGCGTGATCGCGCGGCTGTTTCCGGCGGCGAATGCGGCGGGCGATCCAGCGAAATCCTACGACATTGCGCCCGCAGAATTATTCGGGCTGATGCGCGAGATGCGCGCCGCCGGACTCGAACTGCTCGGCCTCTATCACTCCCATCCGAACGGCCAGAACGAACCTTCCGCCTCCGACATCGAGCGCGCCTATTATCCCGATGCGGCGTATTTCATCATTGCGCCTCGCGCGGATGCGGCGCAGCCCGTGCGCGCCTTTTCGATTCGCGAGGGCCGCGTGGCGGAACTGGCGATCGAAATAGTTTAGCCGAGCACTTTGAGAGCGACGGCAGTGATGTCGTCGTGCGGGGCGCTGCCTCCATCCGTGAATCGCCCGGCTTCCTCCAGCAGGCAATCGAGCGCGTCCTCGGCGGGCTTGGGCCGGCAGTGCTGCCAGATGCGCGCCAGATGCTCCCAGCTGAAATCGCGGTCGTGGCGGTCGCGCAGCTCGTGCAGGCCGTCGGTGGCGAACAGCACGGCGTCGCCGGGGGCCAGTTCGACGGAATGCAGATCGTAGCTGGCGCCGGGAAACAGGCCGGCGGGCAGCCCTCCTTCGCCCAGAGGCGCGCAGCCGGACGCCGAGGCGAGCAGCGGGTAGGGCAGACCGGCGTTGGAGAAGGTCAGGCGGCGCGCGAGCGGATCGAACAGGGCGTACAGGGTGGCGGAGTACCGGCCCGCGACGGGACGCAGCAGCAGGCGGTCGTTCAGGAACGCCAGGACGGAGGCGGTGTCGCGCCCGGTTTTGTGGATGCCGCGCAACGTGCCCGACACCAGCGCCGCGTACATCGCGGCGGTCAGGCCCTTGCCCACAACGTCGCCGACGCAGAGGCCGACCTCGCCCGTGGGCAGGAGAAAGAAGTCGGCGAAGTCTCCGCCGACCTCGGCAAACGGAGAGAAGCGATAGGCCAGTTCGAACGAGGGCCCGCGCAGCGTTTCCGCGGGCAGCAACGACTGCTGAATCTGGAGGGCTTCTTCTCGCTCCAGATCCGAGGCGCCCACGCAAGCAAGTGTTTCCAGTGAGGCCCGTGGATTCATCTCCCGAGCCGCCGGGGGGCTGGAAGTTCCGGGGAATGGTTGCCGAGTCGTGTGCAGACGGATAGCGTGTCCATAGGAGTCTAATCGGTTGGTGGCAAGGAAAGGCTTAACGATGCACTGAAAAAGCCGCGTCAAGGAACTTCAGGGGCTTCCCGACTCAAAGCGTCGGGACGCAAAAGGCGCGAAAGCCCCTTTGATTATGCGGCGCTTATGTCGCGGCTTCCCGATACAAGGCATCGGGATGCACAAACCGCGGAAGCCGCGACCCACAAGGCTCTCGCGGCTGTTTAACGCGCCTCTAAAGAAAAATCAGATGCGGCCCGAGATTTCGAGGCGCTGTTCCGATGCGAAACGCGCGCGCCCTTGAAACGCCTCCGACGAAGCACTGATGGCGCGGCGCGGGCGGAAGCGGTCAGCGGGCGCGATGGGCGCGGGCGAGCGCGGCGTCGGCGGCTTCGAGCCTGCGCGTGTAGACCGGAAATTGCGCGGCGAGCGCGGCGACTTCGGCGCGGACGCGGCGTTCGGTGGCGGCGTCGCCGAGGTGATCGAGGACGTCGGCCATCCACGTGGCGATCTTTTCCATTTCGGGTTCGCGCATGCCGCGCGTGGTCACGGCGGGCGTGCCGGCGCGGATGCCGCTGGCCTTCATGGGCGGGAGCGGATCGAAGGGGATGGAGTTTTTGTTGATGGTGATGCCGGCGCGGTCGAAGGCCGGCTGGGCGTCGGCGCCAAACAGGCCGCGCGAGTAGATGTCGATGAGCAAGAGATGATTGTCCGTGCCGCCGCTGACGATGCGGTAGCCGCGGCGTGCGATGCCGGCGGCGAGGGTCTTGGCGTTGGCTACGGTCTGCTGTTGGTATTCGCGGAAGCCCGGCTCGGCGGCTTCCTTCAGGCAGACGGCCTTGGCCGCGATGATGTGCATGAGCGGGCCGCCCTGGATTCCGGGGAACGTGGCGCGGTCGAGGGCCTTGGCGTATTTTTCGCGGCAGAGAACCAGGCCGCCGCGCGGGCCGCGCAACGTCTTGTGCGTAGTGGTGGAGACGAAATCGGCGTAGGGCACGGGGCTGGGATGAACGCCCGCGGCGATCAGCCCGGCGATGTGGGCCATGTCGACGAAGAGCATCGCGCCGGACGCCTTCGCGATTTCGGCCAGGCGCGGAAAATCAATAATGCGCGGATAGGCGCTCGCGCCGGCCACGATCATTTTCGGATGATGCTCGCGGGCCAGGCGCGCGATCTCGTCGTAGTCGATCGTTTCGGTTTCTTTGGAGACGCCGTAGGGCACGAATTTGTAGGTCTTGCCGGAAAAATTCAGGGGATTGCCGTGCGTCAGATGGCCGCCGTGGGCCAGGTTCATTCCCAGCACGGTGTCGCCCGGATCGAGCACGGTCATGTAGACGGCGATGTTGGCTTGCGTGCCGGAGTGCGGCTGGACGTTGGCATGGTCGGCGCCGAAGAGCGCCTTGGCCCGGTCGATGGTGAGCTGCTCGACGCGGTCGGCGAATTCGCAGCCGCCGTAGTAGCGCTTTCCCGGATAGCCTTCGGCGTACTTGTTGGTGAAGACCGAGCCCATGGCTTCGAGCACCGCTTCGGAGACGAGATTTTCCGAGGGGATCAATTCGAGGCCGGTGGCCTCGCGGCGGACTTCCTCGTGCAGCGCCTCGGCGACCTCGGGGTCGGTGACCTCAAGCGAACGGCTCATCCGGCGGAGTTCGGGTGTTTCCAGCGTCATCGTGTGGCTCCAGGCGCCAGCGTTTTTTTCGCAGCGCGCATCGGGTGGTGCAGGGAGAAGTTGGATTCGGATGCGGCTGCGAATTCTGAACTGGGCAGCTTTTTCGTTGTGGTGTCCCCTTGCATAGTGCTGCGATTAGAACGGGTTGCCGTTCTTTATTTTCAGCGAGTTAGCGCGATTTCTGTTTCCGGCAGTGTTGCGATTAGAAACCGGGCGGCCCGGGCAATCCAGCGTTGGGCCGGCGGCTGCTATGCGGGTTGCGCAGCGTTTTCCGGGGTGGGCCGAGCGCGCACGGGTTGTGAAAAATTCGTTCACACATCCCATCTTATTAGAAGTGTGCGGAATCGCAAGGGGGTAGTTGGTGTGGACTCAGCCACGGACCGGAGCGAAAGGCCCCACCCTTCGCATACGGCGCGAAGGATGGGGCACCCGACAAACCTGCTCCTTAGTAAAACATCGCGATGGTATACACCTGTGTGGGAGGAAATCACGGCGGGAAGGGATGCCGCGAGTATCCCACGACGAACAAACCCGTCCCGACTGCTGTCCGGGACGCTGGACACTGCGGTTCGTCGTGGCTACCAAGAAAACGGCAATTACGGCGGGGACGGGCTGGGATCGGGCGGGGAAGACTTCGCGTGTTTTCGGCGGCCGGAGAGGCCGGGGAAGCGGAGGCGGCCGAGCAGGGTGTGGGGGCCGCCGTAGACGAACTCCAGGAGCATATTTTGAACGCCCTGTCCGAGCAGGGCATAGTTGCCGCCGCGGAAGCCGTCGCTGAGAGAGAAGCGGCGGGGATACCAAGCGGCGGTGGCGGTCAAGGTGCCGGCGTAGGGCGCGGCGAGATCGGAAAAGGAGAAGGCGGCGTGGCCGTCGTTGCCGCGGCGGGCCATCAGTGTGGAAACGAGGGCGTGTTCTGTGCGCGGGAACACGCCGGAGCATTGACAGCGATAGTAGGCGGTGTCCTCCCGGAGGACTTCGGCGAGGGCGTAGTGCGCCGTGGTGGTCACCAGGGAGACGCCGAAGTCGCTGGCGAGCCGAACGCCGAAGGCGTCGGCGCCCTGGCCCCACTCGCGCGGAGAATTGCGCGCCTGTCCGAGGCCGGCGGAGAAGGCCGCGTTGGCAAAGGCGAAGGGGCCGAAGGCGTCGAAGGCGAAGGTGCGGAGCTTTTGTTTTTCGGTGGGGCGATGGTAGGGCGGGGAAAGCTCGTCGTCGCTGCGCGGTGGATGCATGGAGGCACGCGCCTCGGGGCGGTTGGGCGGGTCGACGGATGAAGAGAAAGCAGATCCCTCACCCGCGTCCGCAAAGGGCGCGGCCGGGTTCGGGTCCGATTTCAGGGCTCCGGTGGAGTCCATCGGACTCCCGAAACCGGAGATGACAGACGACGAGAGTATCGATGTCTGGGGTGCCGGCTGTTTTGAGCGGTCGGGCGGGCCGGCGGCAGGGGATTGCGCGCGGGCTGCCGGCGAGAGCACCAGGATGGCGAGGAGAGTGGCGAGCGATGCGATTGCGTGGCGTGTAGGCATAAGACGCTGCCGTTCCTTGGACGCGCGCCTGCTCGCAGCCTGCGGAAAAAGTCGGCACCAGGCTTCAGGGGTTAAAACCCCTGAAGAAAGCAGGCGACTGGCGGCGGGGTTGAAACCCCGCCCTTCCGTCCCGAAGCATCTTTCAGCCTCCTGCTAGAGGGCGGCTCCCGCCCACAGAGTACACCTGTTCGCGTGCGATTTCATGCGCGGAAGGCGGGTGGCAGCGTGGGAATCATCAAAGCGAAGATGCCCGGTCGGATACGGCCCGACCGGCCGCTACAAAGGCGAGGCCATGACTGCGAAGTGTGGTGTTTGGGAAGCAGTGCCGCGCTTGGTCCCTTGTGGCGGGCAGGGTAGGCAGCCTCGCCTTGGCGCGAAACTGACGGTGCCACGCACTCCGCAGGATCGCAGGGTGTGGAGTGCGGCGGCTGGCCGCCGGTTGGCCGCGCCGTAGAAGCATCCTCGCGGGTCGAAGGGCGAAGCAAGCTTCGCCGGGCAAAAGCGAAAGCAAGCTTTCGCACTCCAAAGATACTTCCGTTGTGTATGAGTGATTCGTGGCGCGGGCCACCCGCTGGCCGGGCGGGGGTGCGGGCGAAAAAAAGCGGCTGGCGGAACCGTTTGGTTGCGCCAGCCGCGGGGTGAGGATTGTTGTCGCGCGCGGCAGCTTCGCCGCGCGTGGATTGCCTAGAACTTAAGCCTCACAGCGAATTGAATCTGGCGTTGGCCGCCCTTATCTCCCGGCACGGTCGCTTGCAGTCCGGTCCCGGGGGTGTAGCAGGGGCCAATGGCCGGACCGTTGATTATCCCGGTCGGGTTGCAGAGTATGCCACCGGCGGTGGTGAGGGTCGGGGACACATACGCAGCCGGATTGTTAAGTTGCGAATAGTTCGGATTCGTGGGTGCGACGGTGCCGGAGACGCTCATCAAGTAAACCTGCGGCCCCACGATGAAGTTGGGGTGGTTCAGGACGTCGAAGAACTCCGCCCGGATCTGCATGGTGAGTCTCTCGGTCAGCTTCGTGTCCTTGAAGACCGCAAAGTCAATGTTGGAGTAATTGGGGTTATTGAGGGAGTCACGGCCCGTATTGCCCAGGGTGCCGTAGGGCGCGAACACGAAACACTGTGCATTCCACCACTGCGTGCGCTTTCTAACCATGGGGTTGCAGCCGGGGAGGCGATTCGGACGTTCGGCTTCGGTGGCGCCTCCCGTTTGGGACTGATATTGGCCCCCGAACTGGTTCTGGACGTTAAAGGGCAGACCTTCAGAGTAGTTGACGATCGGACTGACTTGCCAGCCGTCCACCCACCGGTTGCGATTGAACGGCAGGCGATAAATGGCATTGGCGGTAAACACCTTGTTCGAGCTGAAGCTGCAAGGTCCGCGATCGTAGCCGGGGTTCCAGGAATTGAGGATGGCCCACTCGCCCTGCTCGGTGCTGATCGTGGCCGAGGCGTTATCCAGGCACTTGGACCAAGTGAAGCCGGCATTGCCGACCAGCGCCTTGGCAAACTGGCGGCCCACGGTAACCTGCAAGGAGTGGTAGCTCGAGTGTGCCTCGGGTTTCACCGCTTCCACCGCCCCGAAGTTCGGATTCTTGTGCATGTTCACAAATGGGTTGGTCACCGTGCCCCGCGCTCCCGTCCCATTGGCGCCAGTGCCGGCGTAGGTGGGCGCTACCGCGGTTTGTTGCGCAGGGCTGAGATCGCTAAACGCAAGCGGAGGATTGGCGTCAATCCAGTAGAAGAGGTGGTTTCCCGAGGAACCGTTGTAGGCCACCGTGAGCACCGTCCCCTTCCCCAGTTCGCGCTGCACGTTCAGGTTGTACTGCATGACGTACGGCGATGTGTCCACATCCTGCAGGATGGCGTAGTACCACGCGATCGTGTTCTCTGCCAAGGTAGGACCGAAGGCCGTGTTGACGGCTTGCGTGGGACTGGTAGGCAGATTGGGGAAAAGAGACGAAAAGAAAAGGAAGAACAACGGCTCATTCGGGCGCATGGACGTGTTGTCGAGGGCGTAGGTGCGCGCCGTGACGGGCTCGTGGTACATGGCGAAGCCCGCGCGGACCGACGTCTTGTGATCTCCGAAGGGATCCCAAGCGATGCCGATGCGCGGATCGAAGTTCATCCTATTGGGATTCTTCGTAAAGGGATGCGGCGCGGTAACGAAGTCATGTTGGGTCGCCGTCGTGGTCAAGTTGGGGATCACGAAGATGGGCTGACCGACCGTCGTCGGGTTGCTAGCCCACGCGTAGCGCAGGCCGATATTCAAGGTAAGTCTCTTATTGATTTTCCAGTCGTCTTGGATGTACGGATCGAGCCAAGTCTGACGCCAGTAGGCGCGGTCGCTGAAGGGATAGGAGGTCCCACCGGGCGCCGTATAGCTGTAACTGGGGGCTGCCGCGCACACGCACAGCAATGCCTGGCCGTACAACACGCCGCCAGCCTCCGGGGCCCAGGGGAACAATCCGCCGTTCAGGTTTGCGAAGATCCACGCGCCGCCGGAATATTGGTTCCAGCGCTGGTTCAACTGCGCCCGGGTGAGAGTGGCCCCGAAGCGGAGGCTATGCGCGCCCAGCGACATGATGACATCGTCTCCGACGCTGAACCGGTTGACGACCGGCTGGCTTGGACTCGAAGGCGAGGGACCAAGGTTTGATAGCCCCCAGCCGGGAATAAAGGCCATAGCCTGTCTGCCGGCAACCTGCACCAAAGGACCTGAGTTGGAGGCAGAGCCAGGGTTCGCCGTCTGCATGAATCCCCGCATGTACCCGCCACGAACTTCATTGAGAACCTTGGGCGAGAACATATGCCGCTCTTCGATGGCGAGGTACTGGTTGCGCTCGTAATCGGCTTCCGGGTATCCCGGGACTTGAGTATACGCGTACGGGACAAGCTGATAAGCACTCTCCCTGACGTAACGGCCTAACAAACTATCCTTCGCGCCCAGGGTGTAGTCCACACGCCCCAGCACATAGTCCTCGCTGCCGGTCTGGGGACTAGCTGAGCAGTAGAGGCCGGTGCCCGGGAAAAACTGTTGACCGGTTACATTGGGGCATTGGGACGCGCTCTGGGCAAGCGGATACAGGCCGAATATAGCGTTCGACACCGGATTTATCGGCCCGTAAGTGCCTACGTACGTGGTGCCGTTCCACGCAAAGCCGCCAGCCGCATACAAAGCCGCCAACGATGTGGGAACCACGGCGCGCGTGGTGGTGGCGTCAGTCGCCCGCAGGCCCTCGTAGTTGAAGAAGAAGAATGCTTTATCCTTCTTGATGGGTCCTCCGACCGAGCCGCCGAATTGGTTCCTCGAAAAACTCGGTTTATGCCCGGGGACGTCGAAGTAGTTCATGGCGTCCAGTGCGCTGTTGCGGACGTATTCATAGAGCGAGCCGTGCAGGCCGTTGGTGCCCGACTTGGTGACCGCGTTGACGGCCGAGCCGGTACCGCCGAATTCCGCGCTGTACGTGCTGGTCAGAATTTTGAATTCCTGGATGGCCTCCATGCCGAGGGAAGTTCCCATTATGCTGACGCCCGCGCCATGATCCAGCCAGTCGCGGATGTCCTGGTTATCCAGCATGTAGGCCATTCCCGCTGGGCGCGAACCGGAAACTGAGTAGTTGGTTTGGTTGCCGTAGACGGTGGACGACTGGCCGCCGCCACCGGCGCTGGGAGGCACCGACGCCACGCCCGGCGCCATGCTGATGAGGCTCGCGAAATTGCGTCCGTTGATCGGCAGATTTTCCATTTGATTGGACGAAACCAGTTGGCCCACGGCAGAGGTTTCGGTATCGACTCTGGAGGCTTGGCTCTCCACCGTGACGACTTGCTCGCTTTGGCCCACTTGCAGTTTGAAGTCCAGGATCGGCCGCGCGCCGACAGTCAGCACGACGCCGGTTTGCACCATCTTCTGGAAGCCGGCCTGCTGGGCCGAAACATCGTAGCTGCCAACCTGCATGTCTGGGAGAACGTAACGTCCCTGGCCGTCGGTAGCGCCGGAATAGGTGGTGCCGGTGTTGACGTTCTTCGCCTCGACCTTGGCGCCGACTATGACCGCGCCGCTGGCATCGATGACGGTTCCGGAAAGTGTAGCTTTTTCCGCCTGGGCATATAAGTTGCCAACAAGAAGGAGGCTCAAGAAAGGTATGGCCAGCACTGCCAGAAACGCGGCGCGAAGCACTCGCGACGAAAACCCTGCGCTGCGACGACTCGAAAGCCTGTCGGTCAAGGACATTGTGTTCCCCCCTGTGTTTGGGTCCGCGATGCACATGCGAATGGCGTGCCGAGCGGTTCCCTCGGAATCCGGGTTGGAACTCAAGACCACTTGCATCACACTGCGGCACGGCATTCGATGCGCGCCACGAAGTCTTTGCCGATCCGCAGGTCCTGGTCTGAGTTTCACCACCCAGTCCCCGTATTGGCGCGGCTTGTACTATCGAAATCGAGTCTCTGTCAAGGGGAATTAATTCCTAGTCGCTTGATTGACTTCGGTGGGGGACTTTCCTAACCTAACACGTTCACATAGCCGCCGCGGTTTGTGGGAGACCGAGAGCGTTATCGGGCGGCGGAAGAGAGTGGGAAGAATGTCGGAAGAGATGAAGCTGCCCAAGCGCAGCGAAGATTTTTCGGAGTGGTACAACCAGCTGGTGCTGCGGGCGGAGCTGGCGGACTACGCGCCGGTGCGCGGCTGCATGATCGTGCGGCCGTACGGCTGGGCGGTGTGGGAAAACATCACGGCGGCGCTGGACCGGCGGTTCAAGGCGACCGGGCACGTCAACGCGGCGTTTCCGCTGCTGATCCCGCGGAGCTTCATCGAGAAGGAAAAGTCGCACGTGGAGGGATTTTCGCCCGAGCTGGCCGTGGTGACGCACGGCGGGGGCGAGGAGCTCGAGGAACCGCTGGTGATCCGGCCGACGTCGGAGACGATCATCGGGCACGCCTATTCGAAGTGGATTCAGTCGTACCGCGACCTGCCGCTGCTGATCAATCAATGGAACAGCGTGGTGCGCTGGGAATTGCGCACGAAGCTGTTTCTGCGCACGCTGGAATTTTTCTGGCAGGAGGGCCACACGGCTCACGCCACGGCCGAGGAAGCCGAGGCCGAGACGCGCCAGATGCTCGACGTCTACACGGATTTCGCGGTGCGCGAAGCCGCCGTTCCGGTCATTCCGGGGCGCAAGTCGGCCGCCGAACGCTTCGCCGGGGCCGAGCAGACCTATTCCATCGAGGCCATGATGGGCGACGGGAAGGCGTTGCAGGCCGGGACGTCGCACAACCTGGGGCAGAATTTCGCCAAGGCGTTCGAGATCCGCTACCTCGATAAAACCGGCGTGCTGCAGCACTGCTGGACGACTTCGTGGGGGCTTTCGACGCGGTTTATCGGCGCGATCATCATGGTGCACGGCGACGATCAGGGGCTGATCCTGCCGCCGCGGCTGGCGCCGTATCAGATTGTCATCGTGCCCATCTACAAGACGGACGAGGAGAAGGCGAGCGTGCTGGAGACGGCGCAGCGGCTGCGGCGCGAGTTGGTGGATGCGGGCATCCGCGTGAAGTTGGACGAGCGCGAAGGGATGAGCCCGGGATTCAAATTCAACGACTGGGAGATGCGCGGCGTGCCGCTGCGGATGGAGCTGGGGCCGAAGGACGTGGCCAAGGGGTCGGTGGTGCTGGCGCGGCGGGACCGGCCGGGGCGGGAAGGGAAGTCGTTCGTCCCGCAGCAGGGAATCGCGGCGGCGGTGGCGCAGGCGCTCGAGGAGATTCAGAAGGCGCTGTACGAGCGCGCGCTGGCGTTTCGCCAGGCCAACACGGCGGACCCGGCCGATTACGCCGCGTTCAAGCAGGCCGTCGAGAAGGGCTTTGCGTATTCGTGGTGGTGCGGCGGCGCGGGGTGCGAGGAAAAGATTAAGGACGAGACCAAGGCCACCATGCGCTGCATCCCGGCCGAGGACCCGATCAGCGGCCAGAGTGCGCCGCAGGCGGGCGGCGCGGCCAAGTGCATCTACTGCGGTGCGGCGGCGCAGGAGAAGGCCATCTTCGCGCGGGCGTATTAGCAGGGTGCTGAAAAAGGCGCTGCGGGGAACTTCAGCGGCTAAAGCCGCTCTTATTTCGTGGGCTCTATGTCGCGGCTAAAGCCGCGACCCACAAGGCTCCCGGCGTTTTTCAGCATCCTAATTAGCGGCTGGGAAGTGCGCCAGTTGGCTTGGGCTGGGGGCCGGCGCAGCGCGCTTCGCCGGGGATAGACCTCGGAGGAGGCCGGCGCGTGGCAAAGCGGCGGCAAGCCGCCGCACTCCACAGGGTGCTCCCGGGGGGCGACGGTTTTCTGAGTGGCCGCACGCGCCGGGGTCTGCAGGGACGCCTCGCGGTTACTCATCGCAAACAACGGCGGCGCGGCCCGTTGAATGCCTGCCTGCCGCCGTGCTAGGTTGAGTGTGCTATGGGGCTTCTGCAACTCACCTGCGGGGGATATGGCGTCGATGTGCCAGCCTGAACGTACTGGGGAGCGGGGCGGCTCGAAGCTGAAGCTGTTGTTCGCGCTCGCCGTGATGGGCTTCATGATCTTCAGCGCCTGGAGGATGATTCCTCCCTACTTTGCGAATTATCAGCTCCAGGATGCCATGGAGACCGAATCGCGCTTTGCTCTGGCCGCCTATCCCAAGAAGGGCGAGGACGAAATTCGCGAGGACATCTGGACAAAGATGAAGGAGCTCGAAGTCCCGGGGAAGCGGGAGGACATCAAGGTCAGCGTTGTAAACGGCGTCGTGGAAATCTCGCTCGATTATTCCGTGCCCATTGATCTCGCGGTGTATCAGTTCCGGATCCCCTTTCATCCCCACGCGGACAACCACACCATCTAGCCCGAGTGGCCTGCGTGTTTCCAAACAATGGCCTGCCGGGAACGGGCGATAACCCGGCCCTGAGGCTTTTGATCTATCAGGTGCCCTTCGCTCTTATCGAGATGCACCCATCACATACTCTCGAGTGAAGTGTGGCGACGGTGTCATGCGCTGAGACGTTCAGGGGCGGGATGGTGTTTCTAGGCACCAAAGCCTGGCCCACGCGCCGCCCGCGCTGCGATCTGTACTCGACGGCCTCATGGGCAGCAGGGGCGCACGTTGTGCGTGCACCCCTGCCGATGCTCCTCATGGCACAGGGACTATGATCGGCAGCTCCCTATCTAGGAGGCTGCGGGCTGAATCTGTACGTCCCGTCCCAGTTGAAATTTGGTCCGCCCGTAGGCGAAACAACGACACGGGCAGAGAACCCGGTCAACTGCCCGGTCCCGTCCGAGAACGTGCATAGTCCGAGGTAGTTCCCCAAATCAAGCGTGCAATGGCCGACCGCCCTGTTCCCCGTCCCGGCGTCGAGGACGATATCACTGTCCAGTAAGCCCGCCGGAGTATTAGCCGCCTGATCATAGAAGACCTTCGAGCCGACCGCGATCGCATCGAGATTTGAGGACGTGATCGTGCAGTAGTCACCGGCGGCGCCCGTGTACTTCGAGCATTCCTTCGTCACTTGGAGAACTCCGTTTCGCGCGTCGGACGCCGATACCGAAGCTGCTCCGGGGTACAGTGAGAGAGTCAGGGCTAGAAAGCCCGCGGCCAGGACGAGGACGGATATTGTGGTCATAACTTTGAATTTCATTGTCGTTTCCTTTCCTGTGATCTTCTGATTTGGGTAGGGTGTTGCTGGAGGCTCCGAAGGGGGCGCCCAGCGGACCCGTGAGCTGTTACGCCATGCCTTCTACTTCCCCGTAGTTCAATTCGGTTAGAATCTGTGGCATAGCACGCGATTCTTAACACGGTGAAATATGAGGAGCAATACACCGCATCACATCTCTTTCGCAGTTGCAGCAGGTGAGCTATTTCCTTGAGGCTGCTGCCCTTACAGTGGATTCCTGTCTAGTTATGTGGTAATTTCCCACTAGTTTTTCCCGGGACGAGCAGGCATGGAACAAGGCAAAGCACCGGCGGGGCGCATTCGCTTTGGCGCATTCGAGGCAGATCTGCGCGCGGGAGAGCTACGCAAGAAGGGCGCGAAATTAAAGTTACAGGAACAGCCCTTCCAAATTCTCCGAGTCTTGCTGGCGAATCCGGGAGAGGTTGTCACTCGAGAGGAACTGCGCGCCAGGATATGGCCTATCGACACCTTTGTGGATTTTGACCACGGTCTGTACACCGCGATCACAAAACTGCGCGAGGCCCTGCGCGATTCATCGGAAAAGCCCCGTTTTATCGAGACTCTTTCGCGTCGCGGCTATCGTTTCATCGCGCGGGTCGAGCGCGTCCCGGCAAGCTCGAACCCTCCCACATCGATCGCCATATTGCCCTTTGTTTTCTTGAGCGACGTTGACGAACCACGTTCGCTCTCACTGGGTTTTGCCGATGCCTTGATTACCGTGCTCGGCAACCTTCCGGACGTTGCCGTGCTCCCCACATCGGCCGTTCTGAATTATCCTGGCGGCACGGACCCGGGTGGCGTGTGCCGCGATCTGGGCGTCCGTCATATCTTGCAGGGCCACATCCAGAAGCTGGGCGAGCAATGGCGTGTTTCGATCCAACTCTTCGATGCCGTAGTGCAAAAGATCGTCTTTTCCGACAAATACGACTTCACAACGGAGAACACATTTGAGATTCAGGATGAAATCGGGCGGCGCCTCGTTGAATCGCTCCACAATCAATTTCCATTCGCCGTGCGAAAGTCTCGCGACCGGTACTCCAGCAACCCGCAGGCCTATGACGAATTTATTTCGGGTCTCCGCGAAAGCTACTCGGACCGGCCAGAGTCAGCCAAAAGCGCCATCGAGCATTTATCGAGGGCCGTTGCGTACGATCCTGCATTTGCTTTGTCGCATGCCACGCTCTCCTATGTCTGCATGAACCTGCATTTCACGTTCGATGCGCACCGCACATGGCTGGAAAGGGCCGAACACCACGGCAAACGGGCGCTTGCGCTCGACCCGGACCTGCCCGAGGGACATTTCGCCCGCGCGTATAGCCTGTGGAGCCCGGCAAAGAATTTCCAGCACGCTGAAGCCATCGAGGCACTGGAAAAGGTCCTCACCTTGCAACCCAATCTCGAGCGGGCCCACAACCGGCTCGGCACGATTCTGTTGCACATCGGACGCTTGAAGGAAGCGCATGCAGCCTACGAGCAGGGGCAGCGGTCGAATCCGAAGAATCTTCTGAGCCATAACATCAACTTTGTCCATCTCTATAGCGGGGATTTCGCTCGCGCGCAAGAGGGAGCGGACGCCTGGCTTCAGGAAAGCCCCGGGAACAAGTATGCTCTCTGGTTCCGTCCTCAACCGGCACTCTTGACCGGAGATTTGGATTTGGCGGATCAACGACTGGCGGAAGCCGTAAGCCAACTCGCGGACGAGCCGTTGGTCGTCAGCCTTCAAGGCCTACTGCACGCTCGACGCCACCAGACCGACCTCGCGCGACAGTGTGCTCGTAGGGCGTTGGATTTTCCGCGTTCCTTCGGCCATACCCACCACACTTACTATCAAATCGCCTGTGTCTACGCCGTATTGGGTGAAACTCAGAAGGCAATGGCGTGGCTGGAAAGCAGCGTAGACACTGGTTTCACCTGTTGGCCTTTCTTCCGACTGGATCCACACCTTGAGAGCCTGCATCAGAAGCCTGAATTCAAGCGACTCGTCGCCGGCCTCGAACACGAATTCAGCGCGTTAAAGATTGAGAGGCTATAGGCTCCCACTTGGGTTCACGCGCAGCCCGGCCCTTAGCGTTTGATCTGTCGCGTGCCCTACGCTCGGTTTTGGAGGTGGGGCTCTTGTCCCAAGTCTCTACTGCGTGGAATCAACCGCTTCTGTTTCAATCCGGCTTCTCCCGTTTATAGCAACCCTGCTAGAATTGAAATTCGCCGCCGACCGGCCTCGACGTGACCTCGAGGGCGTGCAGCCCCGGCGGCGCGCTCCCCCAGTCGCGGCTTCCGGCGCGCACGTAAGCAGCAAGCGGCATCCTAGATACATCGGAGACAGGCATTGCGGATTCGCATGGCGCGGGGTTTTTGGACATCTCGATTCGGCATGGCGCTGCTGGGCGTGGCGCTGGCGGCATTGCTGGGCGGCACGGGCGTGGTGGTCTATTTCTACATCGAGTTTGGCCGGCTGATTGACCAGCAGCTCACCGGGCAGGTTTTTCAGAATACCTCGCGCATCTATTCCGCTCCCGGGCACATTTTCACGGGCGAATCGCTGCGCGCCACCGACCTGGGGAGTTACCTGCTGCGCGCGGGGTATCAGGAGGGCGAGGTGGCCGGAGCGCCCGGCGAGTTTCACATAACCAACTCGCGGGTGGAGATCGAGCCATCGGAGGAATCGTACTTCCAGGGGCACAACTCGCTGCGCGTGGATTTTTCCGGCGGGCAGATCGCGCGGATCGTGGCGCTGCCGGGCGGCGGGGAGCGCGAGGCCGCGGAGATCGAGCCGCAGCTGATCACCAGCCTGTTCGACAGCTCGCGGGAGAAGCGGCGGGTGGTCCGGTTTGACGATCTGCCTCCGGCGCTGGTGCACGCGGTGCTGTCGGCGGAGGACAAGCGGTTTTTCGAGCACGGCGCGCTGGACCTGGTGCGCGTGCTGGGCGCGGCGCTGGCCGATGTGCGGCTGGGGCGGAAGGCGCAGGGCGCCAGCACGATCGACATGCAGGTGGCGCGCACGTTTTTCTTCACGCGCCAGCGCGACTGGCGGCGCAAGCTGAAGGAAATCCTGATGGCCGCCGAGATCGACGAGCGCTTTTCCAAGCAGCAGGTCTTCGAGCTGTACGCCAACGACATCTATCTGGGCAATCGCGGCAGCTTCGCCATTCGCGGGTTCGGCGAGGCGGCGCAGGCCTATTTCGGCAAGGACGTCCGCGAGCTGAGCGTGGGCGAATCCGCGTTTTTGGCCGGCATCATTCGCGCGCCCAACTACTACTCGGCGGCCGAGCGGCACCTGGACCGCGCCGATGAGGCGCGCAACCGCGTGCTGGCGCAGATGCGCGACAACGGCTTCCTCACCGCCGAGCAGGAAGCGGCGGCGCGCAAGGCGCGGTTGAACTTTACCAGCGGCGGCCTGGAGAGCAGCGCCGCGCCGTACTTCGCCGACATGGTGAAGGACCATCTGCTCGAGAAATTTTCCGAGAGCGACCTGACCTCGCAGAGCTACCGCATCTATACGACGCTGGATCTGGAGCTGGAGCGCGCGGCCAACGACGCGGTCCATGCCGGCATGCAGCAGGTGGATAAGCTGCTGGCGCGCCGCTACGCCGCGTGGAAGAAGAAGGGCCAGGCGGTGCCGCAGGCGCAGGTGGCGGTGGTGGCGCTGGACCCGCACACGGGCGAGATTCGCGCGCTGGTGGGCGGGCGCGATTACGGCACGAGCCAGCTCAACCATGCCCTGGCGCGCCGCCAGCCGGGCTCGGTATTCAAGCCGTTTGTGTATGCCGCGGCGTTCGATAACGCGGTGGAGGGTTTGCAGCCGGTGGTCACGCCGGTGACGATGGTGGCCGATGAGCCCACCACGTTCCAATTCGACGGCCAGGAATACACGCCGAACAACTACGGCGAGCAATTCTACGGGCCGGTGACGGTGCGCGACGCGCTGATCCATTCTCTCAACGTGGCCACGGTGAAGGTGGCGGAGATGATCGGTTACCCTCGCGTGGTCGAGCTGGCGCGGCAGATGGGGCTGGGCTCGAACATTCAGGCCACGCCGGCGGTGGCGCTGGGCGCCTACGAGATGACGCCGATTGACGTTGCGGCGGGCTACACGGCGTTTGCCTCCGGCGGCGTGCGCGCCGAGCCGCTATTTTTGCGCAGCGTGGTGGCGGCCGACGGAGGCGTCGAGGAGACGCTCGGGCCGCAGCCGCGCACGGTGCTCGATCCGCGCGTGGCGTTTCTGGTGACCAGCCTGATGGAAGACGTGGTCAACCACGGCACGGGCTATTCGGTGCGCGCGCTGGGATTCACGGAGCCGGCGGCGGGGAAGACGGGGACGTCGCGCGACGGGTGGTTCGCGGGCTACACGTCGAACCTGCTCTGCGTCGTGTGGATCGGGTTTGATGACAACCGCGATCTGGAATTATCCGGCAGCCAGGCGGCCGCGCCGATCTGGGCGGAGATGATGAAGCGCGCAGTGACCCTGCCGATGTACCGCAACACGCGGATGTTCGATCCCCCCGAGGGGATCGTGCAACAATCCATCGATCCGCAGTCGGGAGAGCTGGCCACGGCGTCGTGCCCGCAGAGCGAAGTCGAGTACTTCATCGCCGGCAGCGAGCCGACGCAGTTCTGCGAATTCCACGGCGGGCAGTTGGCGCGGTCGGCGCCGGGATCGTGGCTCACGCATTTGTTCGGCAAGCAGGAGAGTCCGCCGGCGACGGCGCCGCAGCCCGTGGCCCCGGTGTCTCCCGGGACATCGAGCGGCGCACCCGCGGCGAACGCGCCTCCGGCCGGGGCTATCAAGAAGCGGCGGCCCGCCACCACGCCGGTCACCAAACCCGCGCCTGCTCCGGCCAGCCCGCCGGAGAAGAAAAAGGGCTTTCTGGACCGGATCTTTGATATCTTTGGGGGCGGTAAGCGGCCCGCGGAAAATTCGAAGCCGTAACGCGGGGCCGGGCGCTCGGGCAACGTCGCGCCAAGGAGCAGGGCAATGAAGTGCCGGGCCCTCTTCGTCATCGTGTTCGTGCTTGCCGTGGGAACCATGCGCGCGCAGCAAGAGCCGAACCCGCCGGTGGATGTTGCGCCTTCCCGTCAAACCGCCCCGCAAGCTGGGGACAACCAGCCCGTGGCGCCTCAGCTCACCCCCGAAACGCGCGGCGACATCCTGGTGGCGCGCAAAGACTACGCCCTGGCGATCAAAACCTACGAAGAGATTCTCCAGAAGGATCCCCGGAACGCCCCCCTGCTCAACAAAATCGGGATTTGCTACCAGCAGCTGGGCGACCTCGGCCGCGCCCGCCAGTATTATCAGCGGGCGACCAAAGCGGACAAGAAGTATGCCAGCGCCATCAATAACCTCGGCACGCTGGATTACACGGAGAAGCGTTATAGCAAGGCCATCAAGTCCTTCAAGAAGGCGCTGCTGCTGAAGGGCGAGGAAGCCGGGGTGTACAGCAACCTGGGCTACGCCTACTGCGGAATCAAGGATTATCCGCGCGCTATGGAAGCGTTCAGCAAGGCCCTGGCGCTCGATCCGGAGATTTTCGAGCGCAAGGGAGGGGTGGGCGCGATCGTGCAGCAGCGGCAGGCCGACGATCTGGGATCGGTGTATTTTACCGTGGCGCGCTCCTATGCGAAGGCGGGCGACGCCGAGCATGCCGCGCGGTACCTGAAGCAGGCGCGCGACAACGGATACAAGAAGTTGGGCGCGGTGCAGAAGGACCCCGACTTCGCGCGCGTGATTGACGACCGGCGCGTGCAGGAAGTGTTGCGCTTCCAGCCGCCCTACGCCCCCCAGCCGGGCGGGCCGGCTCCGAAGTGAGTCCTAGAAAGTCGGAGCGGTTTCCGGCGAATCTGTTGCTATAATACCGGCCCAACATGACTTTCCAGTCATTACGGCGCATCTTGCTGAGTGTTTCCGTGGTCGCCGCGATGTCGCTGGCCTTTGTTGCGCGCGCGGCCGCGCCCGCCGACTCCCCTGCCTCCGCCACGGTGGTCCAACTGCGGATTGACGGCGAAATCGAACCGGTCCTGGCCGAATATATTGTGAACGGAATCGCGGCGGCGGGGCGCGCGCGCGCCAGCCTGGTTCTGATCACGCTGAACACGCCCGGCGGGCTGGACACCTCGATGCGGTCGATCGTTCAGGCGATCCTGCGTTCGCCGGTGCCGGTGGCGGTGTACGTATCCCCCATGGGCTCGCGCGCGGCGTCGGCCGGATTTTTCGTGCTGCTTTCGGCGGATATCGCCGCCATGGCTCCGGGCACGGATACCGGAGCGGCCTCGCCCATCATGGTCATTGGCGGGCAGCCCGTACAGATTGACGAAACGCTGCACAAGAAGATCGTGAATGAGGCCACCGCGTATCTGCGCAGCTACGTCAGCCAGCGCGGGAGGAATACGGACCTGGCGGCCACGGCGGTGACGGAGGCGAAAGCCTTCAGCCAGCAGGAAGCGCTCGACGGAAAGCTGATCGATCTGGCGGCGGCGTCGCCCGAGGAGTTGCTGGCGAAGCTCGACGGGCGTACGCTGACGCGGTTCGACGGCACGACGGTGCGGCTGGCGCTGGCCAACCCGGCGATCGTGCCGCGGGAGATGACGGCGCGCGAACGATTCCTTTCGCGGATCGTGCAGCCGGACGTCTTCTTTATTCTGCTGATCGCGGGCGCGCTGGGGCTGTATATCGAGTTCACGCATCCGGGGATGTTTGCGCCCGGGGTGATCGGCGGGATCGCGCTGGTGCTGGCGCTGTTTGCCATGCACATGCTGCCCGTGAATTTCGCCGGGCTGCTGCTGATCGTTCTGGCCATGGGGCTGTTCGTGCTGGAAGCGAAGTTTCCGACGCACGGTGTGCTGGGGGTGGGAGGCGTGATCGCCATGATACTGGGCGCGCTGATGCTGATCCGTTCGCCGCTGACGGGCGGGGGAGTGAGCCTGGGGACGGCGCTGGGGGTGGCGGTGCCGTTCGCGGTGATCGTCGTCATCCTGATGCGGCTGGTGCTGCGGTCGCGCACGTGGAAGCCAGCCACCGGCAAGGAAGAGATGATCGGCCAGGAGGGCGAGGTGACCGAGGCGGTGGATCGGGCGGCCGGGACGGGAATGGTGCGGGTGCACGGGGAGTTGTGGCGCGCGGCATGCGTCCGTGAGAATATTCCGAGGGGCGCGCGGGTGCGCGTGAAGAGCGTCGAGGGACTGCTGCTGGAAGTGGAGGCGGTGAAGCCGCCATCGTAATAAGTAGATAGCCAGGGCGAGGGTATTTCTCGTCGTGGGGTTTTGGCCGCCGGGGTGAGACCCGGTTTGCGGTGTGGCGTTTCCAGGGCGAAGCAGCGAAGGAGGCAGCGATGGGCGTGGGGATGATGGGATTGGCAATCGCCGTACTGTTGTTCCTGGTCTGGTTTTCCAATTCCGTGTACGTCATCAAGGAATGGGAGCGGGGGGTGGTGCTGCGTCTGGGGCGGATGCTGCCGGAAGCCAAGGAAGCGGGGCTGCGGCTGGTGTTTTATCCCATCGACAAGCTGACGCGGATGTCGCTGCGCATCGAGACGCTGGACGTGCCGCCGCAGGACGTGATCACGCGCGACAACGTGTCGGTGAAGGTCAACGCGGTCTGCTATTTCCGCGTGGTGGACGCCAACCGCGCGCTTTCGCAGGTGCAGAATTATCTCTACGCCACCTCGCAGCTGGCCCAGACCACGCTGCGCAGCCTGGTAGGGCAGTTCGAGCTGGACGCCATTCTCTCGGAGCGCGAAAAGGTAAACTCCAGGCTGCAACTAATCCTTGACCAGGATACCGAGCCCTGGGGTATCAAGGTAACGAAGGTGGAGGTCAAGCAGGTCGATATTCCGGAGTCGATGCAGCGCGCCATCGCCAAGCAGGCGGAGGCCGAGCGCGAACGCCGGGCGAAAATCATTCACGCCGAGGGCGAATTCGAGGCCTCGGCCAAGCTGGCCCAGGCCGCGGAAATCCTCGAAAAGCAGCCGGCCGCGATCCAGCTCCGGTATTTGCAGACGCTGACCGAAATCGGCGTGGAGAAGAATACGACCATCGTGTTTCCGCTGCCGGTGGACATCATCTCGCAGTGGATCAAGTCAGCCGGGGGAAATAAGTAAGCGGGCATGGCCAGGGGAAGCGGACAACGCGGAGGGGGCGACCGGGTGCTGGAAAGCCGGCATCTGGCAGGACTGTTTCTGGGCGTGGTGGTCCTGTGCGGCGTCTTTTTCACGCTGGGCTACGTCATGGGCCGGACGCAATATGGCTCGGCGGCCGTGCATGCCGCCGCCACGCGCGACAATCCCGCGATTGCGGATCGCACGCCGGAGAAACCCCAGCCGGCGGAGGCGCCCGCAGCCGTTCCGGCGCCCGCTCCCGCCAATGCGGAATGGGACTTCTACACCAAGAAGGATAACGATCATCTGGAGCCGGCCGCGAAGCCCGCTCCGCCCGCCGCGAGCGCTGCGCCGGTGGCGACCACCACGACGGTGAAGGCGCCGGTGACGTCCGCCAAGCCCACTGCCGCCGCCGCGCGGTTCGGTCCGCCCCGGATGCTCAAGGGAGCGCTGATCCTCCAGGTGGCGGCGCTGACGCGCCAGAGCGACGCGCTGGCCATGGCCGACGCGCTGCAGCGGAAAAAGTTCCCGTCGTTTGTCGTGACGCCCACCTCGGATAATTTCTACCGCGTGCAGGTGGGGCCGTATCCGGACGAACACGCCGCGCAATCCGCCCGCAGCGCGCTGGAGCGTGCCGGCTTCAAGTCGATCGTCAAGCGCTGAATGAGTTTCTCCTGGCATACGCGCCTGCTGCTGGCGCTGGCGAGCGGCGCGGCCCTGGCCCTTTCCTTTCCCAACTACAATCTCACGCTGCTGGCCTGGGTGTCGGTGGGGCTGCTGGTGCTGGCGTCGTGCGGGGCGCGGCCGGCGCTGGCGCCGCTTTACGGGCTGCTCCACGGGCTGGTGTTCTATCCTGTTTCGCTGCCGTGGATGGATGTGGTCATGCGGCAGTACGGCAATGTGGACCCGTGGATCTCGGCGGGCGTGCTGGGGCTGGTGGGGATCGCGGGCGGAATCATCGGCGCGGTGTTTTCCTGGGGCGTGGCGGTGGCGTCGCGGCGGGGGAAGGGATACGCGTGCGCGCTGGCTCCGTTCCTGTGGGTGGCGCTGGAGTTTGGCCGCTCGCATCTGCCCATCTTTGCGTTTCCGTGGAACCTGATTGGCTACGCGGCCAGCGGCAATCTGGCGCTGGTTCAGCTCACGGCGCTCGCGGGGATTCACGGGCTGAGTTTCATGGTGGCGGCCTACGGAGCGCTCGCGGCCTACGCGGTGCTGGCCGGGACGCAGCGCGGCTGGAAGACGGCGATCGTGGTCACGGGCGCGCTGGTGGTGATCGCCGTGGGCGGGCCGCGGTTCGTGCCGGTGGCGACGCCGCATCACGTCGCGCACCTGGTGCAGACGAATTTTCCGCAGTCGGAGAGCTATCCCGCCGATTGGATGCAGGCGCACGCGGGCGAACTCGATGAACTCGAGCGCATCAGCGTGGACGGGGCGGGCCGGACGCCGGACCTGCCTTCGCTGGTCGTGTGGCCGGAAGTCCCGGCGCCGTTCAACCTGCAGGAAGCGGATTTCGCCGGGCGCGCCCAGCGGATCGCCCGCAATGCGCACAGCGATTTTCTGGTCGGCGTCGAGGACTGGCGGAAGGACGCCGCGGGGAACTGGATCGCCACCAACAGCGCGGTGCTGTTCGACCCGTCCGGCCAGCATGTTTTTACTTATGATAAAATACATCTAGTGCCGTTTGGGGAGTATGTCCCGCTGCGCCGCTGGCTGAAATTCGCGGGCCGGCTGACGGCGGACATCGCGGATTTCACGCCGGGGTCGGATTACCGAGTTGGCCATTTGCCCGATCGCTTGCCGGCCGGGCGTCCCGTGGATGAGAAGTTCGGCGCGTTCATCTGTTTCGAAGCCGTGTTTCCCGAAGCGGTGCGCCGGTTCACGGTGGGCGGCGCCGAGCTGCTGATCAACATCTCGAACGACGGATGGTTCGGGCGGTCGGCGGCTCCCGCGCAGCACGTGATGATGGCGCGTGTGAGGGCCGTCGAGAACCGGCGCTGGCTGCTGCGCGACACCAACAACGGCTTTACGGTTTCCGTGGACCCCTACGGGCGCATCGCCGCCGCGCTGGCCACCGACGTCCGGGGGCAGCTCGACGCCCCCTACGATTTTCGCGGCGGCCTGACGCCCTACGCGCGTTTCGGCGACTGGTTCGCCTGGCTATGCGTGATCGCGGGCGCGGCGCTGCTCGCGCTGGCGCTGCGAGGGAATGGAAAATGGAAAAGGGAAAATTGAAAATGGGACACCGTAGCCGGTCGAGCGGCTCGCGCAGACCCTGTTTTCTATTTTCTCTTCTCCAATTTCGACTTAAGGACTTTTAGATGGCTGAACATATAGAAGATCTCCAGCACCGCTACGACGAGTTGAGGAAGCGCATCTCGCTCGTGCGGAGCTATCTTTGACGTTGCCACCGCGCAGCCCCGGCTCACGGCCCTGGAGGAAAAAAGCAGCGCGCCCGATTTCTGGCAGGATCAGGAGAAGGCCCAGGCGGTCCTGCAGGAGCGCAAGCAGCTCGAAGAGCGCGTGAACGCCGCCAAGTCGCTCGACAGCAAGATGAGCGACATCGAAACCTATTTTCATATGGCTGAGGAAGAGACCTCCAGCGACTCGCGCGATGTGCTGCTCGTGGACCTGGCCAAGGAACTCGAAGCGGCGGACGCCTATGTGGGCGAGCTGGAGACCAAGACGCTGATGGCCGGCGAAAACGACCGCCTCAACGCCATCCTCACCGTCAAATCCGGCGCGGGCGGCACTGAATCACAGGATTGGGCCGAGATGCTTTTGCGGATGTATCTGCGCTGGGCCGAAGCCAAGGGCATGAAAGCCACGGTGCTCGATTCCAGCCCCGGCGAAGAGGCGGGGATCAAGTCCGCGACGCTGCAGGTGCAGGGCGAAAACGCCTACGGGATGCTGGTGGGGGAGAGCGGGGTGCACCGCCTGGTGCGCATCTCGCCGTTCGACCAGCAGGCGCGGCGGCACACGTCGTTCGCTTCGGTGTTCGTCATCCCGGAAATTGACGACCGCATCGAGGTGGTGATCAATCCCGACGACTTGCGGATCGACACGTACCGCTCGGGCGGCAAGGGCGGGCAGAACGTCAACAAGGTCGAGACGGCGGTGCGCATCACCCACGAGCCCACGGGAGTGGTCGTGCAGTGCCAGAGCGAGCGCAGCCAGCACAAGAACCGGGAAACGGCCATGAAGCTGTTGCGCTCCCACCTGTACGAATTGGAGCTGGAGAAGCGCGCCGAAGCGGCTCACAAGGCGGACGCTGCGAAGCCGGAAATCAGCTTCGGCAGCCAGATCCGGTCCTATGTGATGCAGCCCTACCAGATGATCAAGGACCATCGCACCAAGCTGGAGCGGGGCGACGTCGAGAAGGTACTCAATGGCGACCTCGACCCGTTCATCCGCGCCTATCTGCTGCACCGCCGCGAGGCGGCGTAGCGGGTTGTTGAAACAAGGCTCGGAACTTGCAGTGGCAGGAGCCGTGAGGGCTCTGTCGTGGCCAGAAGCCAGTAAGAAGAGAGATTCCTCGTCGCTCCGCTCCTCGGAATGACAAGCCGAAGGAGTTTTTCCACTAGCGGTTGAAGATGCGGGCGAGGGAGCATCGCCAGTAGTGGCGGCCAGGACGAGTTTCCGGGGCCGCCGCCCAGGCCGATGCGGCGCCTTTGAACGGGCGGAATACGCCATTCAACCGGGAATTCAGCCTTTCAATGCATAAGATTGACGCGGCCGAGGGCGCATGTTAGCCTCGCCAATTCGGATAATCACGAAGGCGCGGCAGTTTGGACCGCCGGCCTTTCAAGCTTCTGGAGGACACTGTTTTGGCAAACGCTGAAGAAAAGTTTCTGTTCACCTCGGAGTCGGTCACCGAGGGCCATCCCGATAAGATCGCGGACCAGATTTCCGACGCGGTGCTCGACACCGTCATGCACCACGACCCCATGGGGCGCGTGGCCTGCGAGACCATGGTCACCACGGGTCTGGTGGTCATCGCCGGGGAGATCACCATCAAGAAAGAAGCGCGCGGCGAACTGGAGTACGAACGCATCGCCCGCCGGGTGATCGATGAGATCGGCTACAACCGCGCCAAGTACGGCTTCGACGCCGAGACGTGCGGCATCCTGACGTGCGTGAAGCCGCAATCGCCCGACATCGCCATGGGCGTGGATACCGGCGGCGCGGGCGATCAGGGCCTGATGTTCGGCTACGCCTGCGACGAAACGCCCGAGCTGATGCCCATGCCCATCCAGCTCGCTCACCAGCTCACGTTGCAGCTCTCCGAAGTCCGCAAGAAGGGCGTGCTCGATTTCCTCCGGCCCGACGGCAAGTCCCAGGTCTCGATTGAATACCGCGAGGGCCGCCCCGTGCGCGTGGATACGGTGGTCATCTCGACGCAGCACAGCGAAAAAATTTCGCACGGTGATCTGCGCGATGCGGTGATCGAGAAGGTCATCAAGCCGGTGGTGCCGCAGAAGATGTTCGACGCGCAAACCAAGGTTCACGTCAACCCGACCGGGCGCTTCGTCACCGGCGGTCCGATGGGCGACGCGGGCTTGACCGGGCGCAAGATCATCGTGGACACCTATGGCGGCTACGGCCGGCACGGCGGGGGAGCCTTTTCGGGCAAGGACCCGTCGAAGGTGGACCGCTCGGCGTGCTACATGGCGCGCTACGTCGCCAAGAACATCGTGGCGGCGGGCCTGGCGCGCAAAGTGGAAGTCCAGCTGGCCTATGCCATCGGCGTGGCCGAGCCCGTGTCCGTCATGACCGACACGTTCGGCACCGGCACCATTCCCAACGCCCAGATCACCGAACTCATCCGCGCCTTCTTCAAGCTCACGCCCAAGGGAATCATCGAAACGCTGGATCTCCGGCGTCCGATTTACCGCGCCACCGCCGCCTACGGACATTTTGGCCGCACCGGCACGGGTTTCACCTGGGAACGCACGGACCGGGCCGACGCCCTCCGGGAAGCCGCGGCAAAGGGCTCCGCGGCAACGTCACGCGGTTAATTCGAATTTCCAATCAAAATCGAAATTGAAAGGGAGTCTCTCGTGGAAACAGCACCCAAGATTAAGGGCGATGTGAAGGACCTTTCCCTCGCCGAACAGGGCAAGCGCAAGATCGAATGGGCCAACCAGCACATGCCCGTGTTGCAGTTGATTCGCAAGCGGTTCATCAAGGAGCAGCCGCTGAAGGGCGTCCGCGTGTCCGCCTGCCTGCACGTGACCACGGAGACGGCCAACCTGGCCATCACCCTGCGCGACGGCGGCGCGGACATGGTGCTGTGCGCCTCGAACCCGCTTTCGACGCAGGACGACGTGGCCGCTTCGCTCGTGAAGGACTACAACATCCCGACCTACGCCATTAAGGGCGAGGACAATGCCACCTACTACGCGCACATCGCCGCGGCCATCGACCACAAGCCGCAGATCACCATGGACGACGGCGCCGACCTGGTCACCACCGTGCTCACCAAGCGCAAGGAACTGCTGCCGCACATCATCGGCGGCACCGAGGAGACCACCACCGGCGTCATTCGCCTGCGCGCCATGGCCAAGGACGGCACGCTGCAGTTTCCGGTCATCTCGGTCAACGACGCGCTCACCAAGCACTTCTTCGACAACCGCTACGGCACGGGCCAGTCGACGCTGGACGGCGTGATCCGCGCCACCAACCTGCTGCTGGCCGGGCTGAAAGTGGTCGTGGCGGGATACGGCTGGTGCGGCCGGGGCGTCGCCATGCGCGCCAAGGGGCATGGGGCGGACGTTATCGTCACGGAAATCAACCCGGTGAAGGCCATCGAGGCCGCCATGGATGGCTACCGCGTGATGCCCATGAACGAGGCCGCCAAAATCGGCGACATCTTCATCACCGTCACGGGCAACAAGTCCGTGCTGGCGCACGAGCACTTCGAGAAGATGAAGGACGGAGCGGTCATCAGCAACTCCGGCCACTTCAACGTTGAGATCGACATCCCGGCGCTGGAAAAGCTCTCCAGCGGCAAGAAACCCGCCCGCCCGTTTGTGGACGAGTACACCATGAAGGACGGCCGCCGCGTCTATCTGCTCGGCGAGGGCCGCCTGATCAACCTCGCCGCCGCCGAAGGGCATCCCGCCTCGGTGATGGATATGAGCTTCGCCAACCAGGCGCTCTCGGCCGAGTACATGGTCAAGCACGCCAAGGAACTGAAGAAGGAAGTCTATCCCGTGCCCGACTACCTCGATAAGGAGATCGCCCGGCTGAAGCTGGAGTCCATGGGCATCCTGATCGATAAGCTCACGCCGGAACAGGAGCACTACCTGGCGTCGTGGTCCGAAGGCACGTAAACACAACAGCGTTCGAAAAGCGAAACTGGAAAATGGAAAACCGGGTGGCCGGGAGATCAGCCCCGCCACCCGATTTTCTTTTGTGCCGCTCTGGTAGCCACGACGAACCTGCCACCGGTTCGTCGTGCGCCTTTCTAGCAGTGCTCTCGCTCCCCCTCCTGTCCGTTGAGTCACGGGCGCAATTCCGATAGGCATGCTTCTCGGGAGCAGGTAATATAGAGACTCACGACGCCAGGGGATTGGTTGGAGACTCAGAAGGGCGTGAGATCCTCGCCGTTGGCAAGAGGCTTGTTCTTCTACGTGCAACCAGTCCTAAACACTTTGCGAGTGCTCGGCGTTGTCGCCGCCCTGACGATGGGTTTCGCGGCGCGATTGGGAGCCCAATCCGCGCCCGTCGCGCCACGGCCTCCGGAGTATCGCCTGAGGCTTTATCATTTGCATACGGGCGAGAGTCTCGACATCGTCTACCGAGCTGGGGACGCATATCTTCCCGGGGCGCTTGCGAAGCTCGATTATTTCCTGCGGGACCACCGCACCGGCGATGTCCACCACTTCGATCCACGGCTGTACGACGTGCTCGAGGATCTTGCCAAGGCGGCTGGTTATCCGACAGGGGAAATCGACATCGTATGCGGGTATCGCTCCCCCTGGAGCAACGAATTTCTGCGGCGCCACACGGCGGGAGTCGCCGAGCACAGCCTGCACGTGCAGGCGGAAGCGATTGACCTCCGCATGCCCGGTGTGAATACCTACAAATTGCGCCGGGCGGCGGTCTCACTCCATCGCGGTGGAGTCGGGTATTATCCCGGCTCTGATTTCATCCACGTGGACATCGGGCGGGTCCGGCAATGGTGCCTCGGTTGCGCCATGAATGGGAGCAGCGGCGACTAGCGCCGATAAGGAACGCCTTGGTCCGAGGCCCGATCCAGCGCAGCGTCCTGCTGATTGCTACTGTCATCCCAGAGCCATAGCGCCGTCATTCTGAGCGAAGCGAAGAATCTCTCTTCGGTTTTCTCTCCGCCTCCGCGTGTCCACCGCACCATCCCCTTGCGCTGCGGCGATTTTTCACTAAGATGGGTGTGTGAATGTTTCTTGCAAATTAATCGCACGCTGTCGCGAGGATCACCGATGATGCAGGAATGGGCCGGCGGGGCGATTGAAACTGCCAAGCGCCGCGGCGCTTCCTATGCCGACGCGCGCGTGATGGACATCCGCCAGCGCGACATCTCCACCAAGAACGGCGAGGTGGGCACGCTGGCCGAGTCGGAATCGCTGGGCATTGGCATCCGCGTGATCGCCGGCGGCGCCTGGGGATTTGCGTCCACCGACCGGCTGACGCGCGAGGGCGTGCAGGCGTGCGCCGCCGAAGCGGTCGAAATTGCCCGGGCCTCGGCGCTGGCCAAGCGCGAGGATGTCGCGCTCGCTCCCGAGCAGGCCTATGTGGACACGTGGCAAAACCCGTTCCTGAAAGACCCCTTTCGCATTCCGGTCGAGCGGCAAATCGACCTGCTGCTCGCGGCGGACAAGGAAATGCGGCGCATCAAGGGCGTGACGGTGGCCGAAGGTTCGATGACGTTCCGGCGCATCGAACAGCTTTTTGTTTCCAGCGCGGGCTCGTCCATCCATCAGATCAAGATGCAATCCGGCGCGGGGATCGTGGCGACGAGTTTCGCGGGGAGCGAGATTCAGAAGCGGTCGTATCCCAACAGCTTCGGCGGCCAGCACATGCTGCAGGGCTACGAGCTGGTCGAATCGCTCGACCTGGTGGCCAACGCGCCGCGCATCGCGGAAGAGTGCGTGGCGCTGCATTCGGCCGCGCAGTGCCCGGAAGGCGCGCGCACCATCATCCTCGGCAGCTCGCAGCTCGGCCTGCAGATTCACGAATCGATCGGCCATCCCATCGAGCTGGACCGCGTGCTGGGCATGGAAGCGAATTTCGCGGGCATGAGTTTTCTCACCACGGAAAAGCTGCGCAAGCTGAAGTACGGTTCGAACATCGTCAACGTGGTGGCCGACGCGCGGCTCGAGCATGGCCCCGGCCTGGGGACGTTCGCCTACGACGACGAAGGGGTGCCGGCGCAATGCACGCCGATCATCACCAACGGGCTGTTCACCGGCTACCTGAGCAGCCGCGAGACGGCGTCGTCCATCGGCGAAAAGCGCTCCGGCGGCACGATGCGCACCGAAAGCTGGAACCGCCTGCCGATGATCCGCATGACCAATATCAGCATCAACCCCGGCACGTGGAAGTTCGACGATCTCGTCGCCGACACCGACGCCGCGATCCTGATGGATACCAACCGCTCGTGGTCCATCGACGACCGCCGCTACCACTTTCAGTTCTCCACGGAAATCGGCTGGGAAATCAAGGGCGGAAAAAAGACGCGCATGATCAAGAATCCCAGCTACAGCGGGATCACCACCGAATTCTGGAACAGTTGCGACGCCATCTGCTCGCGCGAACATTGGACGCTGTGGGGCACGCCGAACTGCGGCAAGGGCCAGCCCCAGCAGACCATGGGCACGGGCCACGGAGCCGCCCCGGCGCGCTTCCGCAACGTCAAAGTCGGCGTCGCCTTCGCGAAATAACCGGACCCCCATGGCCACCAAAAACGTTCACCTGACCGCCGCCGAGCTGGAGCGCATCGCCGAGCGGATTTTGAAATTCAGCGAGGCCGACGAGACCGAAGTCGACATCGGCGTGACCACCGACGCGCTCACGCGCTTCGCCAACAACACCATTCACCAGAATGTCGCCGAGCACACCCTGGCGATTTCCGTTCGCGCCGTCGTGGACGGCCGCACGGCCCGCGCCACCACCAACAAAACGGACGAGGAATCGCTCCGGCGCGCCGCCGCGGCGGCGGTGAGCCTGGCGCGCAACCAGCCTCGCAATCCCGATTTACTGCCCATGCTGCGCGGCCAGAAATACCAGAAGGTGTCGCGATTTTTCCCGGCCACGGCGGAGGCCACTCCCCAGGACCGCGCCCGGGAGGTCACGCGCGTCTGCCGCATGGCGGACAAGAACCGTCAGACGGCCGCGGGAATTTTTTCCACCGGCGGGTCGCACTCTCTGCTGGCGAATTCCCGGGGGCTGTTCGCGCGCTACCAGCAGACGCGCTCGGAATTTTCGGTCACCATCCTGGAAAAGGATTCCTCGGGCTGGGCCAAGGCCAATTCGCCCGATCTTCGCGCGATCGATCCCGAGGCCCTGGCCGAAAGCGCCAGCCGCAAGGCGGCCGGGTCGCGCGCACCGCGCGAAATCGCTCCGGGGCGCTACACGGCGATCCTCGAGCCGCCCGCCGTGCTCGATCTGGTCGGTTTTCTCTTTTACGATTTCGCGGGCACGGCCGTGCTGGACAAGCGCTCCTGCTTCACGGGCCGCATGGGCCAGCAGGTGTTCGGCGAGAACATCACGCTGTGGGACGACGCCTATCACGCGCTGCAGACCGGCGCGCCCTACGACGGGGAAGGCCTACCGCGGCAGAAGGTGCTGCTGGTGGATCGCGGCGTGCCGAAGAATCTGGTCTACGCGCGGGCCACGGCCAAGAAGATGAAAGCCAAGCCGACCGGCCACGGCTTCTCGCTGCCCAACGACTACGGCGAAGCGCCCATGAACCTGGTGTTCGCGGGGGGCGATAAATCGGTGGACGAAATGGTGCGCACGACCGAGCGCGGCATCCTGGTCACGCGCTTGTGGTACATCCGCGAAGTCGATCCCTATGAAAAGATCCTCACGGGCATGACGCGCGACGGCACGTTCCTGGTCGAGGACGGCCGCGTCACCGGAGGCCTCCGCAATTTCCGCTTCAACCAGAGCATTTTGGAGATGTTGTCCAAGGCCGAGATGCTGGGCCCCGCGGTGCGCGCCGCCGGCGAGGAGTCGTTCGAGATGGTGGTGCCGGCGATGAAGGTCCGCGACTTCCACTTCAGCGAAGTGACGAAATTCTGAGAACGGGCCGCGCGGTTAGGGCGTGAACTGGAGGCTGGTAATTGCGCGGGCGATGACGTTCTCCTGGATCTGCACCAGGTCGTCGTCGGCGCGGGTCATGCCGAAGATGGTGTACAGGCGGTTGCCGCGCGGCACGAAGGCCACCACGCCGGACCAGTCGTGGCGATCCACGCTGCCGCGAAACCGCCGCTCCGTGGCCGCAATCCCGGACACCGTGACGTGTTGTTCTCCCAGCGGGCGGAAATTCTCCATGACCTCGCGCAGCCGCCGCTCCGCCGCTTCGATGTCGGCGGCCAGGGATTTTCCGGCGGCTTCCTGCCCGATGAGCAGGTAGGTCGTTTCGTCGGAAGTTCCCATGGCGGCAATCGCGCCCGGCAGAACGCCGCGCGCTCCGTCGATCACCTGCCAGCCCGGCGGTTTGTACATCTGGAAGCGGTACGTCTCGTTGGTGTAGAGGTTGCCGGAGACCGCCTCGCGAATGGGCTCGGGCGCGGCCCCGACTGCTGTCCGGGGCGCGGCGTCGGCCACGGGAGCCGACGCAGGGGCGACAGGTGTAGGCGCGGTGTTGGTGGCCGCGACCGCTGCCGCAGGCTTGCTTGCCGGTGCTGGAGCAGGTGGGGACGCGGCAGCCGCAGGTTTCTTTTCCGCGGCGGCGTGCTGGGCCGCGTCGGCGATGCTGATGGAGGTGACCAGGTCTCTTTGCACGACCGCGTAGCCGTAGGCGGTCTTGACCTTGAAGGAATTGTCCTCGAATCCAACGATGGTGCCGGAGATTTTCGAGCCGTCCTTGAGTTTCAGCTCGTCGGCGCGCAGCGCATCCGGCAGCAGGAGGACGGAGGCGGCCAGCGGCGCGAGCAGCGCGCCCGTTCCCAGGAATCGGATGCCCCGTTTCATGTCTTCGAGTATCGCGCCGGGCTGCCGGGCGGGCAATTCTATATGGCGCCGGGTTGTTGGGTTAGTCAGCAGCGCCGGGAAATCAGCGGTCGAGGAAGGCGCGGAGACGCGCGTAGCCCGCGCGGCTTACCGGAAGCTGCACGCCGCTGGTCAGCACGGCCACATGGCTGTCCTTGCCGTACGGCTCGACCTTCACGACGCGTTCAAGATTCACGATGTAGGACCGGTGGATGCGGAGAAAGCGCGCAGGATCAAGTGCCGCTTCGAGCGCCGCGATGGTCTGTTGCTTCAGGTGCTTCGTTCCCTGCGACGCCAGCGCGACGTAATCGTCCTGTGCTTCGACGTAGTCGAGCTTGGCGACCGGGACGATGAAAACGCTGGAGCCGTTGCGCACCGGAATGCGGTCGAGGAATTGCGAGGGCGGGCGCGCGGCGGCGGCCAGCTGAGCCGGGGCCGGAGCGGCCGGCAGCACCTTGCCCTCGAGGCGCTCCTTGGCATGGGCGAGCGCGGCCTCGAAGCGAGCCGCGGCGACAGGCTTCAACAGGTAGTCCACGGCGTGAACCTCGAACGCGCGGATGGCGTGGCTATCGTGCGCGGTGACGAAAATCACGGCCAAGGCGTCCGCGCCGATCAAGTCGAGCACTTCGAAGCCATCGAGCTTCGGCATCTGGATGTCGAGGAGGACCAGGTCCGGTTTCAATTCCGCGACCGCTTTCACGGCGTCGAAACCATTCGAGCATTCGGCGATCACCTCGACTTCGGGGTGGGCCGAGAGGTATTCGCGAAGCACCTGCCGCGCGAGGTCCTCGTCGTCGACAATCATCACCCGAATTTTGCCGGCCGCGTCGCGACTCATGATGCCGGGCCTCCCTTTTCGGCAGGGAGCGTGATCCCCACGCGAAAACAGTCTCCCTCGTTCGTGACGCCGAAACTCGCGCGATTTCCATAGCGGGCTTCGAGGCGTTGGCGGACGTTCACCAGGCCCACGCCATTTCGGCGGCGCGAGGGCGCCTCGGGATCAAACTGATTTTCCACCACGATGGAGAGCCTGCCGTCTTCGCACCGGATGCCGAGCCGGATCCAGCCGCCTGCGACGCAGTTTGCAATTCCATGGACGACGGCGTTCTCCACCAGCGGCTGCAGCAGCAGCGGCGGGACGTCGATACCGAAAGCTTCCGGCGCGATCTCTTCTTCTATCCGGAGGCGCGCGCCGAAGCGAATCTTTTCCACGGAAAGGAAGGCATGAATCAGAGACATCTCTTCCTGGAGCGTAATGGCGGACTTTTCGCCGAGGCCGAGGGTCCGCCGCAAGAAGTCGCCCAAAAGGATGCACATTTCGCGCGCCTTGGGCGGGTCCGAGGTCGTGAGCGCGCTGATCGAGTTGAGACTGTTGAAGAGGAAGTGCGGATTCACCTGGGCCTTCAAAGCCTTCAATTCCGCCTCGCGCGCGAGCATGCCCACTTCGAGCACGCGGGCTTCGGCTTCCTTGGAGGCCTCGACGGCGATGAGCGTGTAGAAGAAGAAGACCGACAAAGAATAGAGCAGCACTCCGGCGCCGAAAATGACCGGCAACTCCAGGCGAGTATCGAGGCCGCGGAACTCGGAGACGTTTGAGGAGAGCAGCCAGGCCAAAATCCATGCGGCTATGACCCAGAGCAGGGCGCGAACCACCGCGGCGCTCGCGTGCGTCACCACCAGTTTGTCGAGCGGGGTGCGGTCCAAAGGAGTGATGCGGCAGGGATACCAGGCCGCGAGACAAACAAAGGCGTAGACGAGGCACAGCGGCACCGAAAGCACGACGGCCTCGGTGAACGTGATCCGGTGAGTGTCGGAAAGCAGGTAGGCTAGGAGCGCGGCAACCGGAATCCATGCCGCGAGATAGAGGGCGAGCCGCCGAAGTTGGCCAAAGATGGGATGCATAAGGGCTTCAGTTCTTGATGATGACGCCTCCGAAAACCACGGCGCCACGCACGATCAACTGCTTGACCGGGGCGGAAGCATCGGCGGGTCGGGGGTAGGTCTCATCCACGAAGGCGCCGCCGACAGCGCCTGCTTCGAGCGTAACTTTCCATGTGTCGGGGACCCGGATTTCACCTCCCCCGAACACGGAGTCCACATGGATCACGGCCCGGTCGCCGTCCATATTCGCGCCGGTCAGGTCGATATTGAACCCTCCCAGCACAACGCCTACCTTCGCATATTTGAAATGCTGGGAGGTGACGCGGCGCTTAAAAGCGCTGAGAATCACCGTCTGATTGAACTCGGAATCGCCGACTTCCGCGGCTGGCACTGCGGGCTCCGAGGGGGCTTGGCCCTCGGCCGGGTTGAACGAGGAACGAACTTTTTCGCCCCAGTCTTGCCCCTCGGACGGGCGAGGGCCGGGGGGGATACTTCCGGTCGCATCAAGCAGCTTCCACACGCCAAAGGCAATCAACCCGAGCGGCCAAAGCGAGGCGATGTGTATGTGAAGGAGACCCAGCTCGTTCGCCACGGAGGTGGCGCCCACGAAAATTACAAGGGCACCCCAGATCTGGCCGCTGCCACCGTGGGCGTGGACAACGATCTTGACCCCCCAGAAGATGATGATGGCACCCCAGAAGAAGCGGAACGCCTCGTGCGCCGGGAAAATCCCCTGCTGGTCGAGAAAGAAGATCACGCCCAGTGCGACGATCACCAGCCCGAAGAAGATGTTGGGCGGGCCGCCTCGCCGCCTCCGGCCATCACGCATTGTGTTCTCCATCCGGGACGCGCGGACTCCCGGTGCGTTTCGCAGACAGTAGCATCGCCACGCCCGCGGTGACGAGAGCCAGCGGCCAAATCTTGAATGCGTCTTGCAGCAGGGCAGAAGTGAAGCACATCTGCAATGTTCTCCCAATGGTATTGAGAATCACCGAAATGTACCAGAGATTGTCGACGTTGGGGTGAGCGCCGCTGATCTCGCCCCATTGAAACACAATACCGGCGAGAATCAGAGTGCCGGCCACGACCGTGGTGGCCGTCCCGTAGCCCGACCTGTGAATGGGGAACTGGCGGTTTGCATGTGTCATCGTATCGTCTCCCGGATGATGTGGCCCGCTGTCCATGGCGAGAGAATAGGGCGAGAGAGATGCGGTGTCGTGGGCTTTTCGGCGGATGGCGGCTAACTACCGGCGAATGGCGGACCCGGGGCGTCTATCCGGCGGCGGCGCCGGATTAGGAGAAGATCGCCACGCCGAGGCAGGCGATGGCGAGGAAGCAGCCGGCCAGCAGGAGCGCCAGGCGCAGATTCTTCTTCCGGCGCGCGGCGAAGACGATGAGGGCCAGCATGGCCAGGAGAAAGGCGAGTTCGGGCCAGAAGAACCGGGAAGAAAAGCCGGCGGTCCATTGGCCGGTGACGTCTTGCATCCACGCGGAGGCAAAGGACGCTGCCGAGGCCAGCGAAACGGCCAGGACGCCGGCGAGCGCCGCCCCTTTTGCCCATTCCGGGATGATCCAATGTTTTCGTGTTTCGCGCCAGTCGAGCCAGGTTTGCGCGACCACCAGCCCCACGACAATTAAGACAAACAGCCCCATATATCCCCCGATCTAGTGCCCCCACCGATGCCCGGGAATCACGTCCTCAGCACGGAACCGCACGAGCCTGGTGCGACTTGGCGGTTCCGGAGGACACCTCCACGGTTTCAATCTTGAACTGTGTTTCTTCGGTCGAACCCTTCAGGGCGGTCACCGCGGACTTTCCCCCGGCGATGACCTGCGCGACGTCGTCGAAATATCCGGTGCCGGCAAAACGCTGGTGCTTGACGGCGCGATAGCCGTGTTCGGCGGCGGCCTCGAATTCATGTTCCTGCAGCCGGGAATAGGCGAGCATGCCGCTGCGGCGATAGCCGCGGGCGAGATCGAACATGGACATATTCAAGGTGTGAAAGCCGGCCAGGGTGACGAATTGGAATTTGAAGCCCAGGGCGGCGAGTTCTTCCTGGAAGCGCGCCAGCGCGGCGTCGTCGAGCTGCTGTTTCCAGTGGAACGATGGCGAGCAGTTATAGGCGAGCCATTTGCCAGGGAATTTGGCGTGGATGGCTTCGGCGAAGCGCCGGGCCTCGTCGAGGTCGGGAGTGGAGGTCTCACACCAGAGCAGATCGGCATAGGGCGCGTAGGCGAGGCCGCGGACAATGGCGGCGTCGAGACCCCCGCGAAAGACGAAGTCGCCTTCGGAGGTGCGCTCACCGGTGAGGAAGGGGCGGTCGCGGTCGTCGATATCGCTGCGGATCAGGCCGGCGCTCTCGGCGTCGGTGCGGGCGACGATGAGCGTCGGAACACCCATGACGTCGGCGGCCAGACGGGCGGCCACCAGCTTGCTGATGAACTCGCTGATCGGGACGACGACTTTTCCGCCGAGGTGGCCGCACTTTTTCGCGGAGGCCAGCTGGTCTTCGAAGTGGACGGCGGCGGCGCCGGCCTCGATCATGGCCTTCATCAGCTCGAAGGTGTTGAGGGTGCCTCCGAAACCGGCGTCGCCATCGGCGACCAGAGGGGCGAACCAGTGCGTGCCGTTTCTGCCTTCGGCGTAGTCGATCTGATCGGCGCGCAGGAGAGCGCGGTTGATGTTGCGGACGATGCGCGGGACGCTATCGGCGGCGTACAGGCCCTGGTCCGGATACATGTCGCCGGAACTGTTGGCGTCTGCGGCGATTTGCCAGCCGCTGACGTAGATGGCGGAAAGCCCGGCGGAGATCTGTTCGACGGCCTGATTGCCGGTCATGGCGCCGAGGGCCGGGACGTAGGCGCGGGACTGGAGAAGTTTCCAGAGGCGCTCGGCGCCAGCGCGGGCCAGGGAATGTTCAACGTGCATCGTGCCGCGCAGGCGTTCGACGTCGCCGGCCGAGTAGGGACGCTCGATCCCTTCCCAGCGGGGGTCGGTCTGCCAGATCGCCTGAAGTACGGTGCCGTTGCCTGCCATTCGAAGGTCTCCTTGGTTATGTGGGCGCGACTTGGATTGCGCCGTCATACCGGGTTGAAATCGCCCGTGACGATCATCTGTTCGCTGATGGCGCGGGCTTGCTGGAACTGCTGGGACGTTTCCGCGGGCGTGCCCTGCGGGAGTTCGCGGAGAATGCGGGCGAGCTCTTCGTCGAACAGCGCGGTGATGCGCTCGGGCATATGAAGGACAGGCTGGCCATTGTCGTCGACGACGGTAACGGCATCGCGATGGCGGACGCGCTGCGCAATCATCAAGCGATAGATGCGATCGGTGGCCAGATCCTCCATGTAGCCGTCCAGCAGACTGGCGCCGCGGCCGGCCAGCACGCCCTGGCGATAGCGGATCACGGTGCGCACGGCGGCGCGTGTGCCGGCGAGCGTTTGCTTGCCGACACCGGCGGGCACGGGCCGCAGATTGGGGCGCGGGTCGGGATTGGCCGGGCGGGCCTTGAGCTGGTTGGGAGCAGGGAACTGCTTGACGGCGATGTCGTTCTGATCGGGGTGGCCGGTCCAGGCCCCGTCCATCAGGGACATGGCCTCGTTCTTCTTGTCCTTCTCGAGGATGGCGAGAGCGCGGGCATTGAGTTCGGCATCCTCGCGGCTGGGGTAGAGCGCGGTCATGCCGCCGATGGCGAGCAGGCCATGTTTGTGGCAAATCTCCGGGATGCGGTTGCGCAGATTCTGGAAGAAGGCCACGTCGTGGGGAATGGTGTTGCGGTCGGGCAGCACCCAGCGCGGGTCGGCCAGATTGAAATGAATGAGGCTGGCCATGTAATCCCAGCGGCCGAGATTCAGGGCGAGGATATGTTCGCGGAGGTTGTAGGCGAACTCCTCCATCTGGTAGGCGAGGGGATGGGACTCCACCAGCGCCATACACTTGATGTAATTCTTCGGCCAGCCTTTGGCCTGGGCGATGGCCTGGAAGAGGTCGCGCCACCACAGGGCCTCCTCGGCAGATTCCGTCTTCGGGATGTAGAAGGTGAGCGGATGCTTCTGCTCCGCCGCATTCACTTGAAACGTGAGCAGAGCCACGTCAAAGAGTGACGCCGAAAGGATTTCTCCGGCGAGCACGCCGGCCTGGTGGAGGTGCAGGCCGCGAGCGCGGAGCATGATGACCGCCTTGCTCGGTTGAATGGAGACGGTTCGGTTGCGCTTGCGGTCGAAATAGGTGAGCTCGCCGCGCAAGGCCGCGAGGATATTCGAGACACCCTGCATCAGATGCGGCCAGGAGTTCGCAATGGAGTCTTCTAGGTCGAGCATCACGCCCGGTGCGCCGGAATTGAGCATCTTGACGACGAGTTCAGCGTCGTCGGCCGGGCCAGTCATCTGGTTGCGCTGGTCCTGGCACCAGGCGGGCAGCTCGATTTGCCAGTTCTCCTGGGTGGCGGGAGAAGGCGGGAGATAGTCGGGGAGCCGGCCCTGATGCGCGGCGGCGAGGGCGGCGGCCCGCTTTTCGACAAGTTGCGCCTGGCGAGGAGTAAAGGCGCGATGCAGCGGAAGCAGAAATTCCAGGAAGCCGGAAGGGAGATCGCGAGCCGGATCAAAACCTGCAGGAGCCGTATTCATGGGTTGAAGAGTGCGGTAAGAAGTGGTCATCGAATTCGTCCTGGCGATAATATTAGCGCGCGAAGAAAGACAGGCGCGCCGAGCATATGATGCCACGGACGAAGCAAATTCCGTAAAAGATATCGTTGCCACAACTTAGCCTCTCGAGAGACGTCTCCAATGGGGCAATTGCGCTACCAAAGGGGCCGGTGAGGGCGCCCGAAACGCTGCCCGAGTCGAACGACGGCAAAGTCCTCGCGGTGCTATCACTTGGGTCGTGATTCGCGCGGCGGTTCACTTTGGGCCGAGAGGTGGGACGGAGCGGAGCGGGTTCGGCGCCGGTGAATTGGAGAAATGTTTTGCAGACAGAGGGAAGGAGCTGTGGTCCTATACGTTGTAGGGCTGTGTTGTAGTACGTAGCTGAGGGCGGAAACGATTCGTTGCGGTTCTCACAACCGATGGGGTGTCGGAAGCAGGCAAGGGCAAGGAATCTGTTAGGATAAACGGACACATGCCAACCCCTTGGATCATCGCGCATCGCGGAGCTTCCGGGCATGCTCCGGAGAACACCCTGGCGGCGTTCAAAAAGGCTGTGGAGATGGGCGCGGTGTTCATCGAAACGGACGTGCATCTGACGCGCGACGCGCGGTTCGTCACCATCCATGACGACCGGCTGGAGCGGACGACCGATGGGCACGGAGTGGTGCGAGAGTTCACGCTGCCGGAGCTGCGCAAGCTGGATGCGGGCCGGTGGTTCGGTGCGGAGTTCGCCGAGCAACGCATTCCGACGCTGGAGGAGATTCTGGCGTTTGGGCAGGAGCACGACGTGGTGTTCTATCTGGACATCAAATACCAGACGGCGTGGGGCATGCATCATGCGCTGGCGGCGGCTCTGCAGAAGCCGGAGAATGCGGCGCGGACGATCGTGATTTCGTTCGAGACGGATACGCTGCTGGCCTTGCGGCGTCTGAATCCATTTATCATGCTGGGATTGCTGGTGGAGAAGGCGGACGGGAATCTGGTTGACCGGGCCCGGGATGCCGGGGCGCGGCAACTATGTCCGCGATCGGATCTGGTGACGCCGGAGCTGGTCGAGCAGGCCAAGCATGCGGATATGCAAGTGGTCACCTGGACGGTCAATGACCCGGCGGAAATGCGCCGTTTGGTTGACGCGGGCGTGAACGGCATCATGACCGATTTTCCCGACCGGCTCCGGGCGGTCATCGAGGGCAAGTAGGCTCCGAGCGGGTTCTCCCCTCCTCAGGTCTTTTCCTATGCGGCAAACCATCCCACGACGAATCCAAGGCGGATTCGTCATGGCTGCCCGTGTCTAAAGGATTGCGGCAAACAGCGCGGCGAATTGCGGGAGCGAGAGCTGTTCGGCGCGGGCATCGGGGCGAAGGCCTGCGGCGGCGAGGGCTTCGTGGATGCGGGTATCCGGCGCGAGTGCGCGTAAATTGTTGCGCAGCGTTTTGCGCTTGTGGCTGAAACAGAGCTGGATGAATTCGAGGAAGCGCGGCTCATCGGAAACAGGAATTTCCAGCGCGGCGCGTTGGCCCGGGAGAGTCATGCGCAGCAGTGCTGAGTCGACGCGCGGGGGAGGGCGAAACGCGCCGGGGGGAATCCGGAACACGAGTTCGGGCCGCGTGTAAAACTGGCAGATGGCCGACAGGTAGCCGTATTCGCGGCGGCCGGGGAGCGCGGCGATGCGCGCGGCGACTTCCAGTTGTACGACGATGTGAATTGAGGCGATCTGGGCGGCATAGCCAAACAGGTGATGGAGGATGGGCGAGGTGATGTAGTAGGGGAGGTTGCCGTAGACGCGGAACCTCCCGCCGGCTAATTGCCCGAGATCGGTTTTCAGGACGTCTCCAGTCACGACTTCGACGCCGGGCCATTCCTGGGGGGAAGAGCGCACCTGCTGCAGGAGCGCCTCGGCCAGCCGCACGTCGGCTTCGACGGCGACCAGACGGCGGCCCGGAGCGGCCAGGAGTCGCGTCATTTCCCCATGGCCCGGTCCGACTTCCACCCAGACGTTATCGGAGCCGAGCGGCAGGGTAGCGAGAATTCGCTTCTGCCAGTTCGGGTCGCCCAGGAAGTGTTGTCCCAATCGCTGACGGGCCATGGCGAAGGGGAGTGTAGCAATCCGGGACAGTAGTAACAAATGCAGCGTGGAGGCGGAGTTTGTCTTGACGAGTCCACCGGGCTTCCGCTACCGTTTTTCTTTCGGCTAACCAACCATGAAGATCCTGTTCGTCTCCCCCGAAGGGCTACCGTATTCAAAGACAGGCGGACTTGCGGACGTGGTCCAGGCGCTGCCCAAGGCGCTGGTGGAAATGGGCCACGAGGTGGCGGTTCTATTGCCGCGGTATCGGGAGAACCAGATTCGTTCCACGCTGATTGCGAGCGTTACGGTGGCGCTGGGCGACCGATTGCGGTTTCCGGCGATCGGGGAGGGGCAGGCGGTGGAAGGCGTCCGGTATTTTTTTGTGGACGATCCGGCCTTCTTCGACCGGGCGCAGCTGTACGGGGATCAGAAGGGCGATTATCCGGACAACGCGGAGCGGTTCGCGGAATTTTCGCGGGCGGCGATCGAGCTGGTGAAGCGCGTGTGGATGCCGGACGTGATTCATTGCCACGACTGGCAATCGGCGCTGGTTCCGGTGCTGCTGCGCACGCAGCACGCCGATGATCCGGCGGTGCAGGCGCTGCCGGTGGTGCTGACGATTCACAACCTGGGCTATCAGGGATTGTTTCCGCAGACCGATCTGCGCAGGATCGGCCTGCCCGACCGGATGTTCACGATGGACTCGCTGGAGTTTTACGGCAAGGTGAACTTCCTCAAAGGGGGGCTGATCTACGCCGACTACCTGACCACGGTGAGCCGGCGGTACGCCAAGGAAATCCAGACGCCGGAATACGGTTGCGGGCTCGAGGGTGTGATTCGCAACCGGGGCGAACGCCTGGTGGGGATTTTGAATGGAGTGGACTACGCGGTCTGGAGCCCGGAGAAGGACACGCTTATCGCGCAGCCATATTCCGCCAAGGATCTCAGCGGGAAGAAGATCTGTAAGAAGGATCTGCTGGCGGCGTTCGGGCTGCGGGAGGAAGATCTGGAGCGGCCGCTGGTGGGAATTGTGTCGCGGTTCGCGGACCAGAAGGGCTTCGATTTGATCGCCGAGATTTCGGACGAGCTGATGAAGGAAGATGTGGCGATCGTGGCGCTGGGCACGGGCCAGCCGGAATACGAGAAGTTGTTCCAGAAGCTGGGGGAGAAATATTCGGGGCGGGTGGGGGTGAAGATCGGTTACGATAACGGGCTCGCGCACAAGATCGAGGCTGGGGCGGACCTGTTCCTGATGCCGTCGCGGTACGAGCCGTGCGGGCTGAACCAGATCTACAGCCTGCGGTACGGGACGGTTCCGGTGGTGCGCGCAACAGGCGGACTTGATGATACGATAGAAAACTATAATTTGAGGACCCAGCAGGGGACGGGGTTCAAGTTCCAGGAGTACGACGGCGAGTCGCTGCTAGAGTGCATCCGCGCCGCACTGAAGACGTACCATGAGCCGAAGGCATGGCGAGCGCTGCAGGCCCACGGCATGGCCAGGGACTTTTCGTGGCGGAGTTCGGCGAAGGAGTACGCCGTGCTGTACAAGATGGCGAAGCAGGCGCGCATCCAGCGGACGGCGAAATCATCGAAATAAATAGAGGCGCAGGCCGCGGCGTTCCACCGGGCCGGCGCCACAAGGGGAAACCATGGGAGACACGATTCAAGCTGTGAGTGATGCAAGCTTTCAAAGCGATGTGATCGAGGCCAGCAAGACCCAGCCGGTGATGGTGGACTTCTGGGCGGACTGGTGCCGCCCGTGCCATATGTTGACGCCCACGGTGGAGGAAATCGCGCGCGAACAGGCGGGCAAGGTCAAGGTGGTGAAGCTCAACGTCGATGAGAATATGAATGTTCCGGGCCGGTTCAATATCCGCGGCATCCCGACGCTGCTGGTCTTCAAAGGCGGGGAAGTGGCCGACCAGATCGTGGGCGCGGTGCCGAAAGATCAGATCGTCAAGGTCCTCGAGCGCCATATTTAATCCGGGCGGTTGCATCCCACATGACCGGCAGGGTTGCCGCGACGGCGGGGCCGGAGCATGTCTGTGAGCCGGGAGTTCGAAAGAATCCGGTTGGTGGTGGCAGCGGGCGATCCAGGAATGCGATCCGCGAGGGCGCAGTGAAACAGAAGACCTGCGAGGCGTGTGGCGCGACATTTAGCTGTTCCGCTTCCGGCGCGGGATGCTGGTGCGCGGACGTGGAGCTGAGCGGCGGCGCGCTGGCGGAGTTGCGGGAACGGTTTCAGGACTGCTTGTGTCCGCGCTGCCTGCCGCGCGAGGGCCAAGTGCGGGCGAGTCTGCCGACCAACAAGCCGTAGCCGGCGGCGCCGCGTTTCTCTCCGGCGAGTGGTGAACCCCGAGGAAGTACGGTAAGGGGCACGTGTGGGCGGGGCAGGAGTGTGCGGCGATCCCTCTTGACAACACCGGAGGGAGCGGCCATCTTAGTTGGCTTTACCCAGCAAGGGATTTTGGTCTGGTAGCACGGGGGAGCGGGAGAGGGGATGTGAGAGTCCGCGTCTGTTTTCACGACAAATGTTTCGACGGGGCGTCGTCGGCGGCGATTTTTTCGCGGTTTTATCGCGAGCGGATCAATCCCGGCGCGGAATTCCTGTACACGGGGATGACGCACAAGGCGTCGCAACCGTTTGAGGATGGTTTGTTCGACGGCGATGAAAACGTCATCGTGGACTTCAAGTACTCCAGCTCGCCGCTGCTGACGTGGTGGTTCGACCATCACCAGAGCGCCTTTCTGAAGCCGGAGGATGCCGAGCATTTCCGGCAGGACCGTTCGGGCAGGAAGTTTTACGATCCGTCGTACAAGTCGTGCACAAAATTCATCGCCACCATCGCGGCGGAGAAGTTCGGATTCGACGCCAAGCCGCTGGCGGAACTGATTCACTGGGGCGACATCATCGACGGGGCGCAATTCGCGTCGCCCGAGGAGGCTGTGGGACTGGCCACGCCGGCCATGCAGCTGGCGCTGGTGATCGAGGCGGCGGCCGAACCGAACCTGGTTTCGCGGCTGATCCCGGATCTAGCGGCGCTGCCGCTGGCCGAGATGATCCAGTTGCCGTGGGTGAAGCATCATTTGACGCGTCTACTGGAACGGCACCGCCGCTCGATCGACGTCCTGCGGGAGCGCGCCGAGGCCCGCGACGGCGTCATTTATTTCGACGTCAGTGATCTGGACTTCGAGGGGTATAACAAGTTCGTGCCGTACTATTTGCATCCGGACGCGCTGTATTCGGTGGGCATCAGCTCCTCGCCGGTGCGCGCGAAGGTGTCCGTGGGGAGCAATCCGTGGAAGGAAGCGTCCGCCGAAGTGAATCTGGCCACGCTGTGCGAAAAATACGGCGGCGGAGGGCACCCGCGGGTGGCGGCCATTTCGCTGGGTCCGGGGGACCTGGTGCGGGCACGCCAGGTGGCCAAGGAAATTGCCGCGTTCCTGCGCCAGTGATGTGGGCCAGGATGTCTCCGCCTGCGTGGGAAATCGATCCGGTCGTGTTAAAATAGATTGTTTTTGTGGGCCGCTAGCTCAATGGTAGAGCAGCTGACTCTTAATCAGCGGGTTGGAGGTTCGAGTCCTCCGCGGCTCACCACTTCTTTTCAATAGGTTACGGGCACTTGGCAGAATCGCCGTCGCGGGCACGGTAGCGGGTGGCCGTGGTTTCTGCGCCTCTTTGCCCCTATCCTGCCGCTTTGCCATTGGCCCGCCGCGTCCGTTGCGTCTCCGCCGTGGAGGATCGCCGCGCTCGCCCTTTTTCCCGGAACAGGGTTCCTTTACAAGGTCCATGCCGGGTGGATTCGCCCCTGCCCCTGGGTTCGCAATGGCTATATATCCAGCGTTCTGATCCCACAAACATCTCACAATGGATGCTGTGCTTGTGATCTCGACGGAGAAACTCCTGCCCTAGTCCCCTCGCAGGCATGGATTTGTAGTACTCCCTTCCAATTGAGACAGGCAGGGTCGTGCCTTTCGCTAGAGATGCGAGAGGTCCGAAGGCCTCCTGCGTTGGTTTTCTGGAGAGGGGGTTGCCCTACGGGGGCGGAGAGAAGCTTCTAGAACCGCCCGCTAAAGTACCGCCCTTGGCTTCAGCCAGTCGGGCATAGCGCAGGCACAGTTTTGGGGGAATATTGACCAGTTCCATGAAGCTGGCGGTACCAGTTTTGATTGGCGATTCCCATATTGGTAGATAGCTGGTCTTTGAGGTGCGATCGATGGATTGTGAGCCGGGGGAGGCTCTGTACTAGGGGACAGAAAACAAAAGAGTTCATCATCGCTGTCCGAGCGTATTCCCAAGAGGGATTCGCCTGATGCCCGCCTGGTTTGGCAATCAGACTGCATCAACATCCGCGACAATATGTGAAGAACCAACATGTTATAGCTGTGCGAAGACCACTTATTCGTGGTCGTGGATGGCCGTGATGGGGGTGATCGGTGGTCGGGCACACGACTTCACACGCTCCGCAGCCGTTGCACTTTTGAGGGGGCGATTACGGGGTAGTACTGTTCCTCGTCCCATGTGATTTTGATTGCCTGATACGGATAGGAGCGCTTGCACGCGTCACATTCTTTTGATTTTCGCCGGGCAGGCGTGCCCACAGGTGTCGCAACGGATGCACCGCCCGGTAAAACGATCCTCCGCCACGGTGCCGGGCGCGGTATCGCGCCGCTCCGATGCGGCGCGCCCAGAAGCCGAGCCATGCGCGGGCCGCGCCGGCGAAGGAGGCACGCCGAGCAACACGGAACTGCTGGGGGGATGCCGATGCGGGATCCGTCACTACGTTTACGAATATATATGGGTACCGACAGTAAACTACGTAGTACTTGCATCATGGGCACGCGTAGGAGTATAGATGTACTCTTACTCTAAAGATCAACGTGGCAGGCATTGGGCGAAGCGCGAAGATAAATCGATGGAAAGCAAGGCCAAGGTTTTCATAGCTTCCTGCAATCGCCTGCTGAGGGAATCGATCGCGCGAGTCTTGGCCAAGAAGACGGACTTCGAGATCGTTGCGGCACAAGCGATCTGTTCCACAACACGCAACGAAGTCGCTGACTCCGGCGCCAACACACTCATCCTTGATTCACTGGAGTTCTTTCTCGATGCGCCCATTCCGTCCTCCGGAACCGGCGCCAAGAACCGTTTGATGAGGAGCGTTCTGGTTGCCATGGACGACAACCACGACCACTTCCTGGCGGCTATTCGGCACGGCGCGCTGGGATACGTATTGCAGGAGGCCTCGGCCTTGGATGTGGTCTCGGCAATTCGAACCGTGGCGGCCGGAGACGTGGTGTGTCCGCCCCGCTACGTGCGAGTTCTGTTCGAGCAAGTGGCCCAGCAGGCGGTCGAGTTTCCCAGCAGCCGGAAACGCATGCCCTCCGGGCTGACGCGCCGCGAACAGCAACTGATTCCCCTGATCGGGCGCGGGCTCAGCAATAAGGAAATCGCCAGCCACTTCGGGTTGTCGGAACAGACGGTGAAGAATCACATCCACCGCATTCTCCGCAAAGTGGGCGTCGCGGATCGTTCGAGTGTGTGGGAAGCCTGCCAGAATCGCCAGCCCGGCGGGAATACCAAGAGTGCCGGTCACGCCGCGTAGGTACGATCGGTTCCCTTGTCCTCGGGAGTACTCCGTACGGCAGCCGGCGTGGCAACGGGCCAAGGAACCCCTTCCTCGCGCCTTTTCTGGAAACCAGATTGAATCGGTTCCCGCGGTACCGTTTTTTTCGGATACTCGTCCTCGTGGAGAAGATTCCATGAAGCCCATCGGGGTTCTGGTGGGAAATCGGCCGCGCCTGATGCGCGAGTTAGTGATGGCCGCGATTGCCGACCAGCCGGACATTGTGGTGAAGTTCACTCCCGCCGGGAAATCCAGGAGAACAGACGGATACCCGATCCGTGCCTGGCAACGCCGGCTGTAACCCCGCAAAGTTCCGCTTCTTTCGGCTTGAGGGTCGCGTTGTGCCTGGCTTTCATGCGGGAGGCCGTGGGCTTCGAGCGTGTTGCAATCGGCGGCGTTGAGATCGCCTCGTGCAGAACCACGCGCCACCGAAGCGGTAGTGCCGTAGCGGGTCACTGCCGCCAGGGTCGGGTGTGATGCGGGTGATCTTTGTGCGCAGCACGAATATGGTTGCGCCTGCTCATGGAGATGATGTAAGAGGATACCCCATGACGCAGCAGGGGAAATTCTACGGCTGGAAATTGCTGGCGGTGTTTTGGCTGATCCTGGTAATGAACCTGGCCTTTCCCCTGTATGGCGGCAGCGTGATCAATGCCTACATGGCGGCGGATCTGCACTTCGACCGCAGCACGCTGGGCTTCGGCTTTGGTGTATTCCAATTGATGATCGGCCTGCCGGGTCCTCTGGTGGCCCTGTGCATGAACAAGAAGGGCGTGCGCTTTACGCTGCGGGCCGGAGCTTTGCTGGGCCTGGCGGGGGCTCTTCTGATGGCGCTGTTCGTCCGCACCAGCACGCAATTTGAAGTAGCGTTCGGACTGATCATCGGCGCCAGCGCCATCACCGCCGGACCCCTGCCCACCCAGTCGGGCATCGCGCGATGGTTTGACAAGAGAAGAGCGCTGGCGATTTCGCTGCTTCTGTCGGGCCCCGCCGTCGGCGGGTTCCTGGCGCCGCCGGTCTTGGAGCGAGTGATCGCGCACTACCATGGAAATTGGCGAGCGGGATGGTGGCTGATCGGCGGGTTGAGCACGGTCGCGGCTCTGTTGTCGACGTTGTTTGTGAGAGAGCGACCTTCCGATCTGGGCCAATTCCCGGATGGGGAGTCCGGCCCCGTCAATCCATCTCCAGGCGCTCACTCGCAAGGGAAGCGACGCGTCTACCGAACTTCGGAAGAATGGACGGTGGCGGAAGTCTTGCGCTCACCCAGTTGGTGGATGCTCTTGCTGGCCACTCTGGGACTCAGCGCGGGCTACACGACGTTTCTCGCCCACGGTGTGGTTCACCTCAGGGACCTGGGATACACGCCGGGTCAAGCCGCCTTCTCCTATTCGATCGTGTTGTTGGCGCTGCTGGCCGGCAATCTCGTGGTGGCCGCTGTAGGGGATTATATCGAGCCCCGCTTCCTGTGGACGGTGGCCTCGGGCGCTTACGCAGTGGGGATGCTTCTGGTGCTCCACGCGACGGGCACCGCAGGCCTGTACGTGTATGCGGTGTTCCTGGGAATTGGATTTGGAATCGCTTTCCCCACCATGATGATGCTGCCGGGCAACTACTTTGGGACCAAGGCCTATCCCCTGGTGGTGGGACTCATGATGGTCGTAGCCACCCTGGCTGGCGCGGTCGGGGCCTTTGAAGCCGGATATGCCTACGACCACTCAGGCAGCTACACCCGCGTATTTTCCGGCGTGGCGATCCTGTGTTTTCTGGGAGCCGTTGTTGCGCTGTTCATGACTCCGCCGACTCGAAAAACGGCGGCTCCGGAAGCGCGACTGTAGCCAGACACCGGAGCGACCCGGACGAGCTGATTTTTTGGGTACTTGCGCCGGTCAGTCGCGCGTAAAGCATCGCACGACGTAAGCATTCCAAGAGAGAGCGAGGAGCAGGGGATGAGAGTTCCGCCGGGTGTGAGTCCGAAGGATTTTGCCGACGCCCTCCGACAGTTTGAAGAAGTCGTGGGCAAGGAGTGGGTGTTTTCGAGCGAAGAGGACGTGGATCTGTATCGCGACTCTTATTCGCCCTTCTGGCATGAAGCGGAAGAGCGGATTCCGTCGGCCGCGGTCGCGCCGGATAGCGTCGAGCAGGTGCAGAGGGTGGTGCGGATCGCCAACACGTTCCAGATTCCTCTGTGGACCATCTCCACCGGCAAGAACCTCGGCTACGGCAGTACGGCGCCGCTGCTTTCGGGCAGCGTGGTGCTGGATCTCAAGCGCATGAACCGGATTCTGGAGGTCAACGAAAAGAATCACTATGCGCTGGTCGAGCCCGGCGTGAGCTACTTCGATCTCTACCGGTACATTCAAGAGAAGGGCCTCAAAGTGTGGATCGACCCGCCCGATCCGGGCTGGGGAAGTCTGGTCGGCAACGCGCTGGAGCGCGGGGCCGGCTTCACGCCCATGCACGACCACTTCGACGCGCATTGCGGCATGGAAGTGGTGCTGGCCAATGGCGAGGTGGTGCGCACCGGGATGGGCGCGCTTCCCAACGCGGAAACCTGGCAGCAGTACAAGTACGGATTCGGCCCCTACGTGGATGGCATTTTCTCGCAATCCAACTTCGGCGTGGTGACGAAGATGGGCTTCTGGCTCTATCCGGAACCGGAGGCCTATTTGTGCGGCAACGTCACCGTCCCGAAGCGTGACGATGTGCACGCCTTGGTGGAGACGTTCGCGCATTTGGTGAATTCTGGCGTAGTGCAAGGCACCACCAGCATCGTCGACATGCCCAGTTTCGCGCCTCCCGATCCGCAGTTGGCGGCTTTGCGGCTGAGCGGCGCCCATGCCGCCGTGGAAGATTATCTGGCGCAAAGGGGCATGGGCTACTGGAGTATCAATCTGCCCTTCTACGGCCCGGCCAAGGTGGTGGCGGCGCAGTGGGAGTACGCCAAGGAAAAATTCTCCTCCATTCCCGGCGTCCACTTCAGCGAGGTGGAATCGCACCGTTTCCCGCTGAACGCCGAGCAACTGGCGAAGATCCCCGATACCGTCCCGCTGGGCGTGCCCAGTTTAGGCGTATTCAATAACGGAGGCCCGAACAGCTACGGGCACATGGATTTTTCGCCCATCATCCCCATGACCGGCGAAGGCGTGCTGGAGGCCCATGCCGTGTTGGACGAGGCCTACCGGGAGCTGGGCTCGCCCAGCGACGCGCCTCCGGGAGTCCCTTTGTTTTCGTTCTTCGCGCGGGCGCTGGTGATCCTCTACTGGATCCCCATCGAGCACGACGTCGAACGGAACAAGAAGAGCCGCGCGATTTTCCGCAGGCTGGTGAAGGCCGCCGCGGAACGCGGCTGGGGCGAGTATCGCACGCACACCGCGTTCATGGACGATGTCGTGGACGTCTACTCGTTCAACGATCACGCGCTGCGGCGCCTGCACGAAACGTTGAAGGACGCGGTCGATCCCAACGGAATTCTTTCTCCGGGGAAATCCGGTGTGTGGCCCAAGCGCCTGAGAAAAGCAAAAGCGTAAGAAGCGCCCGAGCGGCGCGCGCCTGGCGCTGAGTTCGCTCGAAGGCCTTGGCCGCTTCCTTGCCGGAGATGTTGGCTAGCGGGACCACTCAGTTAGACGGTGACAAGGATTTCGCGCTGGCCCTGGGGGCCTGCGCCATAGCCTTTTGGTCTTCGGCCCATAGCCAGGCAGCTATGGCTACCTTAATGTTGACGAGCGCCTCATGATCGTCCTTCCCCTGAGAGACGCAACCGGGCAAGGCCGGGCATTCCGCAACGACCCAACCGTCTTCGGCCTTGGTAAGCGTGACGTGGAACAGCACGCCTATACACTACCAATTGCTACCGGCTGTGAGCAATCCAATGTAAGATGCCGGCCGCGTGGCTCAAACTGCGATGCCCAAAGAGATCTCAGCGAATCCTGCCGCAGTGGCTGCAAACCCGGAGGCCACAAGCCACCGCGGCGCGTTGTCGACCGTTACCACGTTGTTTTTCATGTGGGGATTTCTTACCTGCTTGAACGACATCCTGGTCCCACATCTTAAATCGATTTTTGACCTCCGCTATGCGGAGGTCATGCTGATCCAATTCTCGTTTTTCTCCGCGTATTTTATTTTTTCGATTCCGGCCGGGAAGCTGATCGACCGCATCGGATACAAACGGACCATGGTGGCCGGGTTGTTCACGATGGGGATCGGCGCATTGCTCTTTGTGCCGGCGGCGAGAGTGCCTTCGTTTCCCCTGTTTCTGGCGGCGCTGATGATTCTCGCCACGGGCATCACGGCCCTGCAGGTGGCCGCGAATCCCTACGTCACCGCGCTGGGGCCGGGGAAGACGGCCTCCAGCCGCCTGAATCTGACGCAGGCGTTCAACTCGCTGGGAACCACGGCGGCGCCCTACTTTGGAAGCCTGTTCATTTTGAGCGCGGCGCCGAAAAGCGTCGAGGAAATGCGGCAGATGTCGGCGCAGGCGCTGCACGCCTACCGGCTGCACGAGGCGGCATCGGTCAAGCTTCCTTACCTGGGGCTGAGCCTTGCGCTGGTGCTGCTCGGGATCTTCATCGCCGCGATGAAACTGCCGGCGATTCCCGACGCGGTGAAGCGCGGGAGCGGTGCCCTGCCGGACGGAGGGGCCAGCGTCTGGCGGCAGCGCCATCTGGTGCTGGGCGCGGTGGGAATTTTCGTGTATGTCGGCGCGGAAGTGGCCATCGGCAGCTTTCTCGTCAACTACTTCGGGCTGCCCACGATCGGCAACATTTCTCCGAATATCGCGGCGCGTTTCGTATCTTTGTATTGGGGCGGCGCCATGCTGGGGCGATTCATCGGCTCGGGGGTATTGCAGAGAGTGCGCACCGGGACGGTCCTGGGAGCCGCCGCCATCGGGGCAGGTCTGCTGGTGGCGATTTCCATGGTGAGCGCCGGGCCGGTGGCGATGTGGAGCATTATTCTGGTGGGGTTCTGTAATTCGGTGATGTTTCCGAGCATTTTCGCCTTGGGCGTGGCGGGGCTGGGGCCCTTGACCGGAGATGGTTCCGGCGTATTGGTGATGGCGATTGTGGGAGGGGCGATCATTCCGGTGGTCCAGGGAGTGCTGGCCGACCACATCGGAATTCAGCACGCCTTCATTCTGCCTGTGATCTGCTATGTGTACATTCTTTATTACGCCGTGAGAGGTTCACAGCGCGTTGCCGCCACATGATGCATGGGAGATGCGGGCTTCGATGTTCGACCTTGGCCGGGCGGTGAGAATCCGCAATCGAGGAGAGCCGATGAACGATCGGTCACGCAGGATGTTTTGGGGAACGGCACGACGACGCTGGCGGGGCGCTTTCGCGTGCTTGTCGCTGCTGCTGCTTCTGGCCGGCGTTCCGGCGGCGCTCTACTCCGGACCGCGGGTAGCATCGAGCAACGAGCGGCGCGTGGAAGCGATTCTGAGCGGGATGACGCTGGAGGAGAAGATTGATTTTCTCGGTGGCGTGGATGGATTTTTCGTTCGCGGCATTCCGGCGGCCGGGGTGCCGCGCTTGAGGATGGCGGACGGCCCGATAGGCGTGCGCAATTCCGGTCCGGCGACCGCGATGGCGGCGGGGATCAATCTTGCCGCCACGTGGGATGCGGCGCTCGCCGAACGCGTGGGCAGGGAAATCGGGCGGGACGCACGCGCAAAGGGCGTCCATTTTCTGCTGGGGCCGGGCCTGAACATCTACCGGGCGCCGATGAACGGCCGAAACTTCGAATATTTCGGGGAAGATCCCTTCCTGGCGTCGCGCATGGCCGTCGGTTACATCCAGGGCGTGCAGAGCCAGGGCGTGAGCGCGACGGCCAAGCATTTCATGGCCAACAACTCGGAATTCGACCGCCACAATACCGATTCGATCATCGACGAACGCACGCTGCGCGAAATCTATCTGCCCGCGTTCGAAGCTGCGGTGAAGGAGGCGCACGTGGGCGCGGTGATGGACTCCTACAATCTTGTCAACGGGACCCACCTGACGCAGAACTCCCTGCTCAACTCTGAAATTCTCAAGAAGGAATGGGGATTCGCGGGCGTGCTGATGTCCGATTGGTTTGCCACCTACGACGGAGTGGCCGCGGCCAATAGTGGACTCGATCTGGAAATGCCTTCCGGGGCGATCATGAACCGCGAGGTTCTGCTTGCTGCGGTGCGGGACGGCAAGGTGCCGGTGGCGGCGATCGACGATAAGGTGCGCCGCATTCTGCGCCTGGCCGTCGAGTCCCACTGGCTGGACCGCGATCAGACGGATTTGTCCGTCCCCCGGTATAACGTGCAGGGTCGCGCGGTGGCACTGGAGGCTGCGCGGGAAGGCATGGTGCTCCTGAAGAACGAGGCCAACTTGCTGCCCCTCGACAAACACAAGCTCATGTCGATCGCGGTGATCGGGCCCGACGCCTATCCCGCGGTTCCCGTGGGAGGCGGCAGCGCGGGGGTGCGGCCGTTTGCCGCGGTCAGCGTTCTGGAAGGCATGGCCAACGAGCTCGGGCCGGCCGCGCGCACCTACTACCATCGCGGAATCCCGGAGTTGAGCGAGCTAGCGGAGAACACGAATTTTTCGACCGCCGAGGCGGGAGGCAGTTCCGGGCTCCTGGCGGAGTATTTTTCCAGCGAAGATTTGATGGGCGAGCCGGTCCTCCGGCGCACCGAGAAGCACATCGCGTTCGGCGCGGGTTCGGCGGCGGAGTCCGGCGGCCCTGTGCCGCCCTATCCGGCGGATGCGTCGTCGGCTCGCTGGACGGGTTACTACACCGCACCGGCTCGCGATGCATACGATCTGTTTGTGCAGTCCACGGGCGAAGCGGGCGGCTATTCCCGGGTGTACGTGGATGGGAAGCTGGTGCTCGACGATTGGAGTGTCGCGCGAGCGCTCGCGGACTTCACGACGCTCACGCTGGATGCCGGAGCGCATAAAGTCGTGGTGGAACATCGCGGGAAGGCCGGCTGGCTGGGCATGAGGCTGCGGTTCGGCATGGTGCGCCGGGGTTCGTACGTGGATGCGGCGGCGGAAAAACTGGCGTCGTCGGCGGAAGCGGTCGTGGTGGTGGTGGGTTTCGACACGGCCACCGAGAGCGAAGGCGCCGATCGCACCTTCCGGCTGCCGCCGGGGCAAGATGAACTGATCCAGAAAATGGCCGCCCTCAACAAGCATACGATCGTGGCGATTATCGCCGGCGGCGGGGTCGATATGAACGGCTGGATCGATCGCGTCCCGGCGTTGTTGCAGGTCTGGTATCCCGGCCAGGAAGGCGGCACGGCGCTGGCGCAAATCGTGTTCGGAGACGCCAATCCTTCCGGCCGATTGCCGGTGAGTTTCGAGCGCCGCTGGGAAGACAATCCGGTGCACGACAGCTACTACCCGGAGGCGGGCAGCCCGCGCGTGGTGTACAAAGAGGGAGTGTTCGCGGGCTATCGAGGATACGAGCGGAGCGGGGTGAAACCGCTGTTTCCGTTCGGCTATGGGCTTTCCTACACGACCTTTCGATATCGCAACTTGTCGGTGCGTCGCGTGGGCGGACCCACGGGCGCGGACTCGCGCAATCCGCGTCTGGGTTACGAGGTGTCGTTCGACGTGACGAACAGCGGAAGCCGCGACGGCGCGGAGGTCGCGCAGATCTATGTGGGCGAATCGCATCCCCGGGTGCCGCGTCCGGCGAAGGAATTGAAAGGCTTTGCGAGAGTAAATCTGCGCGCCGGAGCGACGCAGCGGGTGAGGATTCCGCTGGACCGCCGCGCCTTTTCCTACTACGACACCGGCGCGCATGCGTGGCGTGTGGACGCGGGCGAGTTCACGATCTTCGCGGGCCATTCGGTGGAGCAGATTGAGCTCCAGGCCGCCATTACGATGAAGCCCTCAGAGTTGGAGGCCCAAACGGGGCTTGTTTCATCGCGTGGACATGCGTCTGCCCATGGAGAAAAGGGGATGAAGTAGGCAGGTATGTAAGGAGCATAGGTCAGCGGATACCGTGGCCCAAGGAGGCCGATTATGATGCGGAGCGTGCTGGCGGTGCTGGCGGGGCTTGTGGTGCTGACGGTGACGTCGTTTGCGATCGAGGCGGTGGCCAATCCGTTGCTGATGCGCATGTTTCCGGGCGCGCTGCCCAATGAGGCGGCGATGAATCACAATGTAGCCGCGAAGCTGTTCATGACGGCCTACACGATGTTGTGCGTGGCGGCCGGCGGGTACGTCACGGCCTGGCTGGCGCGTCGCGCCCCGGTGCGGCATGCAGTAATCATGGGCGCGATCGAAGCGGCCATGACCATCGGGGTGATGATCTCGCTTCCCGGCCACGCGCCGCTGTGGTCCTGGATTGTGGGGATCGCGCTGATTGTGCCGGCGGCGTGGTGCGGGGGCATGATGCGCGCGAAGCGTGCGATAGGGTGAACAGAATAGGCATGCGGCGCGGAAAAACGAAGAGCGCGATTTCTCCGAAGCGGCTATGATGGCGGGCGCGTTTATGTGCAAGACCGGGGCTGGACGGCGATCCGGGCCGAGGGCCGCGAGCCAGGGAGGGACAATGAGAGTCATTGACGAGAACACGATCACGGAGGCGGTGCTGGAGCAGATGGCGCCCACACCCGATCCGCGGCTGAAGGAAGTCATGGCCGCGCTGGTGCGCCACCTGCACGCGTTCGCGCGGGAAGTGGATCTCAAGCCCGAGGAATGGCTGAAAGGAATCAGCTTTCTGACGGAGGTGGGACAGACGTGCACGCCGCACCGGCAGGAGTTCATCCTTCTTTCGGACACGCTGGGCCTGAGCGCGCTGGTGAACGCGCTGCACGACAAGCACATCAAAGAGTCCGCCACCAAGTCGAGCCTGCTCGGACCGTTCTACCGCCAGGACGCGCCGATGCTGAAGCTGGGGGACTCGATTGTTTCCCAGGGGAAGGGGTCGGAGGTCGTGTATTACGGCCAGGTGGTGAACTCGGCCGGGCAGGGGATTCCCAACGCGCTGGTGCAGGTCTGGGAGACGGACGAAAACGGTTACTACGACTTGCAGAAGCACGATCCGTCCATTATGGATTTGCGCGGATGTTTTCACGCCGATGCCGAAGGGCGCTACTACCTGCGCGGGGTCTGCCCGCTCGGCTACCTGATTCCCATGGATGGCCCGGTGGGCGACATGATTCGCGCGCAGAAGCGGCATGGCTACCGGCCCGCGCACATTCACTTCATGATCGGCGCTCCCGGATACGAGGAATTGGTCACGGCCCTGTATGTGGCCGGGGATGACCATATTGATTCGGACACCGTGTTTGGCGTGAGCGAGCCGCTAGTCGTCACGGTCAAACAGAACGACCCGGCGTCGCCGATGCCGGGGCTGCCCAGTATCCGGTATGACTTCCGGCTGGCCACGGCAGCGCAACAAGATCGCGCCTCGGGACGCGTGGGCGCCGATCCATCGCAGATTACGAAGAGGGGCGGGTAAGGAAGAGGCGGTCGAGGGCGCAGCGGCGGCGCGGTCAGTGACTGGCGGCGCGGCCCTGTAATTCCTGGCGCACGAGACGCGCGCCTTCGACCATGGCCTTCATTTTCCCGAAGGCCACATCGGCGGGCAGGTACTTCATGCCGCAGTCCGGGGCCACGACGAGGCGCTCGGGGCTCACGAAGGGCAGGGCGCGCCGAATCCGCGCCGCCACCAATTCCGGCGTTTCCACCCGCTGGGTGGAAAGATCGAGCACGCCGAGAATAATCGTTTTTCCGGGCAACTTCGCGAGCACCGCACAATCCAGCGAGCACTGGGCCGTCTCGATCGAGATCTGGCGCACGGGCGCATCCGCAAGATTTTCGAGGAACGAATAGGCCGCCGGACGGCCGGGGACCAGGGCGGCGTAGCCGAAACAGATGTGCAGGGCGGTGGTTCCGGTAACTCCTTCCAGGGCGCGCCGCAGCGCGGCGAGGCCATAGCGGCGCGCCAGGTCGGGCTGCGCCTCCATGTAGGGCTCATCAATCTGCACGACGTCCGCGCCGGCGGCGAATAGATTGCGGATCTCCTCGTTGACGGCCGCGGCGTAGTCCAGCGCCATTTCTTCTTCGGTGGCGTAGTAATCGTTCTGCGCCTGGCGCGACATGGTGAAGGGGCCGGGCACGGTGATCTTGACCTGGCGATCCGTGTTGGCGCGCAGGAAGCGGATATCGCGGACCTCCACGGGATGCTTGCGGCGGATTTTGCCGACCACGCGCGGCACCGAGACGGAGGCGCCGCTGCGGCTGACGATGGTGCCGGGGCGATCCAGATCCACGCCGTCCAGGGCGGTGGCGAAGCGGTTGGAATAACTCTCGCGGCGCATCTCGCCGTCGGTGAGGATGTCGAGTCCGGCGCGTTCCTGGTGGCGGATGGCGAGCAGGGTGGCGTCGTCCTGGGCCTGTTCGAGCCATTCGGGCGCCACGCGCCACAGGGCCGCGGCGCGCACGCGCGGCGGCATCTGGTGGCCGAGCTTTTCGCGGTCGATCAGCCAATCCGGCTGCGGATAGGAACCGACCAGGGATGTGGGGAGCAGGGTCATCGGCGGACGAATCCGTGGCGCGGGCACAGCTTCATGTCATTCAGCGCGCTTTCCGACGCAAGAACTATGGGGCCGGCGGGCATGCTACTTTGTCTTTTCCGCGGCGGGATTGGTGGGAGTGCTGATGAAAGGATAGCCGAGCTCGCGCCAGCGGATCGAGCCTCCGCGCAAGGCTTTGACCTTGTCGTGGTCGTAGCCGAGTTTCCAGAGCTCGAGGATCATCGGGGCGCTATCCTCTTCGTTGTTGCACTCGCAGTAGAGCACGACGAGCTTGTTCATGGGGAGCGCGACCAGAGTCATTTCGCGCTCGCTGGGATCTACGGTCGGATCGTAGTAGATGTTGATGGCGCCCTGGAGATGGCCGTCGTCGTAGCTGAGGCTATCCCGCGTGTCCACCAGCACGATGTCGGCCTTCTGCTCGATCATCCGCTTGACCTCTTCGGCCGTGATCCGGAGTACCTGGGGATACGGCTGCTCCTCTTTGGCGGCGCTTTTGGCGGCACTGGATTGGCCGCCGGCATTCTTGGCCGGAGGAGTCGTCTTTTGCTGCGGAGCCGGTTGCGGCGCGCGGGAGGCAGCCGGCAACGGCGCGAGCATCGCTACGGCCAGCAGTGAACCCGCCAGAAATCGAAACTTCATTTCTCCACCTCTAAGTGCGCGCAGGGGGCAGATGGCTGCCCTCTGCTCAACGATTATATGACACTTTTTCCTACGTCCACTTATCCACGAGCACGCCGTCGGAGAAGCGGAAGTCGGTGACGAACCAGGTGGTCTGGATTTTCCCGCCGGCCACGACCACGTGGATGCTCTTGGGGTTGTCGAACGGTTTAATCAGCGTGTCCCCCGGCAATTTCTTCCAGCTGGCGAAAGGCTCCAGCCCCTGGATGGCCAGCGCCGTGTTGGTGGTGGCGATGACGCCGTTGCCCCAGTAGGAGGCGACCGTTTTTTCGACATTGTGCGAGAACCACTCGCTCAACTGGGCCTTGGTCTTGAAGCCGTAGACGTCCTTGAGCAGTCCGGCGACGGTGGGGTCCATGACGATGGTGGCGGCCGATCCGAAGGCCGAAAGCGCCCTCATGTAGTCACCCATCAGCATGTGAGGCGGATAGGAGCGCTGGGCCTCGCCCAGACTGGAAATGTAGCTCCAGCCGGTGCCGATGGTGACCACGTTGTCGGTGGACTTGTAGCCGAGCTGCACGTTGAGGGGATCCCAGCCGGCGGGCAACTCTTCCTCATTTTCCGCGAAGCAGAGATTGTTGTACTGGAGGTTGTTGCCGAGCGACTCCCAGGCCACGACGTTATTGCGGAGGTCCCCCGCGGTCTTGGACATCAGCGTGAAGGTTCTGCCGATCACGGAATTGGCTTCGTTGTAGGGGCCCATGGCGTTGGTGCCGGAATTCAACCCCAACTGCTTGCGGATGGGTCCACTCACGATGATCATGTTGGCCATCGAGGTGGTGGAGTTGCCGAAGGGCGCCCTGGTGGCAATCGCCAGGATGAGCGGGAAGTATTCAGGCTTGGCCCCCGCCATCACCGCGGCGATGGCCACCTTTTCGACGGTGAGTTGCCTGGCGCCGCCGGTCAGGTTGATTTTGGCGACGACTTCATCGGGCTTGTGGCTGGTGCCCTGGAGCATTTTCGCCACGCGCTCTTCGGTGGGGATAATGATCGGGTTGTAGTCGGTCCATTCCTTGTCTTTGAACAGGCGCTGGAGGTTGTCCTCGGAATCCGGCGCGAGCAGGCGGGGTTCGGTGACGGCGCCCGGCGGCATGCCCTTGATTTGTTCCTGTTCGGTGAGCGGTCTGGTCAGCCCGTCGACAATCATCTGCATCATGGGCTTTCCGCTGACCATGTCCTTGCCGGCGACGTACTGCTTGTGCACGGACTTGGGCTGGCCGGCGACGGGGAACGGGAAGGCGACAAAGCGGATGGGCATCCCGTTGTTGTACTGGAAGTCATACCCGGTGGCGTACCGGACGATGTTGGAAGCGGAAGCAGCGACCGTGGGAATCTTGCACTCGAGCTCGATCTTCTTGGCATGCCGGCCGACGGCCGACGCGCAGCCGTTTCAACCAGCGATGCCGACAATGGCGGCATCCACCTTTCGGTCGATCATTTCCTTGCGCATGCCGGGGTCGTCGGTGAACATGTTGCCGGTGGTGCGCCGCAGGACGGTCTTGACGCTGGGCATGTTTTGGGCGAACCACGCCTGCACTTCCTCCCAAACGCTGTAGGCGGCGTCGGGGCCGCCCCACTGGATGTCGATCAGGTAGATGGTCTTGCCGTCGAGGGCATTGAGGCGCGGTTGCAGAGGAAACCGCTCCGCCAGTTTTCCGGCGATGGCCGGGTTCATGGCGGTCAGCAGGCCAGTGCTATTCGCAGGCGCAACGCTGCCGGCTTTTTCGGCCGGTTGCGCACCAGCCGGAGCCGCGGTCAAAAAGGCTGGAGAAACGCCGAGCAGGGTCAACAACTTCCGCCGATTCATGGTTGTCTTCCTCCTTGTCGCTTTCTACGGCATCAAACCGTTGATGCCCGGGTGCCGCGTCCCACTTCGCCTGGCAGCGGAGCATCGAAGTACAATTGCAATACCGCCCAACGCCTTGCCATCGCGCTTATCTGGGGGGGATTCTAACTCCAATATTGCCGGGATGCCTAGCGTTGTTCGCGGCGTTCCGGCACAGTGACACGCCGCGCCGCGATGCCGGGCGCGGTCGGACGTTGGCCCTTTTGGTTTTTTTTTGCTACGCTGCGCGACGCGGGTGAGCTGAATGGGCCCGCGGGTCCGGCACGCACGAACAGGGAATGGAATGGACGCAGCGGACGTCAATGTCTCCGAACTGATCGATCAGAGCCGCCTCAACGGGTTTCACATCCGCGTGGTCGGGCTGTGCGCCTGCCTGCTTTTCTTCGAGGGGTTCGATCTGAACGCGATCAGCTACGCGGCGCCGGGGCTGGCCAAGGAACTGGCGATTTCGAAAGCCGCGCTGGGCGTGGTGTTCTCGGCGGGACAGCTGGGCCTGATGCTGGGGGCGCTCGTGTTCGGGATCGCGGGAGACCGCTGGGGGCGCAAGCGGGTGTTCATCGCCTGCGGGCTGGATTTCGGCCTGGCGACGCTGGCGACGGCGCTTTCCTCGTCGTATTCGATGGTGATCTTCTGGCGGCTGATTGCGGGCCTCGGCCTGGGGGGCGCCGCGCCGATCGCGATTACGATCGCGTCGGACTATTGCCCCAAGCGCGTGCGGGCCGCGCTGACCATGGTGATGTATTGCGGCTACACGATTGGGGGCGTCTTCGCGGGCGTCGTCAATGCCTACATCCTGAGGTTTGGCTGGCGGACCGTGTTCTACACCGGCGGGGCGATGCCGATTCTGCTGGCGCCGGTGTTGATCCTGGCGCTGCCGGAGTCGCTCAACTACCTGATCTCGCGCGGGACGCGCGGCGGTGAGATTGCCGGCATCCTCGCGCGGCTGGCGCCGGGGAACCACGCGGCGGCCGGCAGCCGGTTTTTCATGGAGCAGGCGTACGAGAAAAAAAATCAGGTGCCGGAATTGTTTCGGGGAGGCTACGCGCGGCGGACGAGCCTGCTGTGGATGGCGCTGTTCGTCAGCCTGATTACCCTGTTTTCGCTGACCAACTGGCTGCCCACGCTGCTCACCGGCATGAGCGTTACTCCGAAACAAATTGTGGCGATTACGGCGACGGCGCAGGGAGCCGGTTTGCTCGGTTCGATTGCCGCGGCGCGATTGATCGTATCGTGGCAGCCGTTTCGCGTGGCGACCATCGGCTATGCGCTGGGCGCGGCGCTGCTGCTGGTCTTGGGAAAATTCGGCTCGAGTTACGCCGCTTTCCTGACGATCTATGCGTTCCTCTACTTCTTTCTGATCGGCGATCAGAACATCATGAACGCCATGTCGGGCCACATCTATCCGCCGCGAACTCGCGCCACCGGAAGCGGCTGGGCCATCGGAATCGGGCGCATCGGCGGAATCATCGGGCCGACGATTGCGGGGGCGCTGCTGGCGCTGAAGTGGGCGCCCAGCCAGCTGTTCCTGCTGGCGGCGCTGCCGACGCTGGCGACCGCGGCGATCATTTTCCTGCTGGCGAATGTCATGGCGAAGGCGCCCGGCGCGGAGCCCGAGGGAGGCCGCGCGACGGAGCCGGTTTCGGAATAGCATTCGTTTCGCAAATCGTTTTGTGGAATTACCCATGGGGGGACGAAGATGACGAAGGCGCTACGCAGCAATTTTCCGCCGGGGTCGCCGCGCGAGGCGGCGCGGCGCGCGCAGTGGCGCGCGCTGGGTCTCACCGACGAGGACATGAAGAAGCCCAAGATCGCCGTGGTGAACAGTTCCTCGGAACTCGCGATCTGCTTCAGCCATCTGGACGGGGTAGCCAAGATTGTGAAGGACGCGGTGCGGGCGGCGGGTGGCGTGCCGTTTGAGATTCGCACGGCGGCGCCGAGCGATTTCATCATCAGCGCGGGCCACGCGGGCGGGTACATCCTGCCGAGCCGCGATCTGATCGTCAACGACATGGAAATCGCGGTGGAGGGAGCGCAGCTGGACGGCATGATCTGCCTGTCCTCGTGCGACAAAACGCCTCCGGGCCACTTGATGGCGGCCGGGCGGTTCAACATCCCGTCCATTCTGGTGATGTGCGGCTACCAGCCATGCGGCGAGGTGAACGGCAAGCATGTCGATATCGAGGACGTGTTTCTGGGATCGATCCAGGCATCGTTCGGCAAACTCTCGCGCGAGGAATTGCGGGCCATGTGCGACAACGCCATCACCGGGCCGGGGGTGTGCCAGGGAATGGCGACCGCCAACTCCATGCACGTGGTGTGCGAGGCGCTGGGCATGAGTCTGCCGGGCAGCGCGCCAGTGCTGGCGAATAGCCCGAGGATGGTGGAGATGGCGCGGCGATCCGGCCAGCGCATCGTCGAACTGGTGCTGGAAGACATCAAGCCGCGCGACATTCTCACGCCGGGGGCGTTTCATAACGCCGTGGCGGCCGTGCTGGCGGTGAGCGGCTCGATCAATTGCATCAAGCACTTGCAGGCCACGGCGGTGGAGGCCGGGGTGGACGTCGACATCTACAAGATGTTCAACGACCTGGGCGGAAAGATTCCGGTGCTCAGCGCGGTGCGGCCCAACGGCGACGACTCGATCGAAGATTTCGAAGCGGCGGGTGGCGCGCGAGCGCTGATGAAGCAACTCGCGCCACGGCTCGACCTGAAGGCGATGACGGTCACCGGGAAGACGGTGGGGGAGAATCTGGCCGAGGTTGTCGTGCAGAACGAGCAGGTGATTCGCCCGATCGGGCGTCCGTTTTCCGACAAGCCGCCGATCGTGGTGCTGCGCGGCACGCTGGCGCCGGAAAGCGCCATCGTGAAGCTGGGCCTGCGCGGGCCGGATCGCCAGACGCGATTTTCCGGTCCGGCGATTGTGTACGACGAGGCGGGCGAGGCGATGCGAGCCATCGCGAACGGGGAAGTCAAAGCCGGAAACGTGCTCGTCGTGCGCGGGATGGGAGTCAAGGGCGGGCCGGGGATGGCGGGCCCGGCGTCGCAGGTGGTCTTCGCGCTAGACTCCGCCGATTTGCAGCAGCAGGTGGCGTTTGTCAGCGACGGCCAGTTGTCCGGGCTGTGCAACAAAGGATTGACCGTGGCAGAGGTGGCTCCCGAGTCGGCTGTGGGAGGGCCGCTTTCGCTGGTGCAGAACGGCGACCGCATCACGATTGACGTCGACAATCATTTGCTGGATCTCGATGTTCCGCCGGCGGAACTGGCCGCGCGCCGGGCGCGTCTGGGTGAGCCGCAATTGCCCCACGCCACCGGATACCTATCGATCTACCAGCGCACCGTGCAGCCGATGTCGAAGGGCGCGGTACTGGTGCTGGATAGCAAGCCGACCGAGGTCTAGCGTGATGGCCCGGCAGTAGCTGGTAAATCGTGCAGCCGAGCAGGGCGCAGCCAGCAGCGCCCCTAAAGTTATCCGCACCCATTCCACGCGCCTCATGTGGAGTGCGGCGGCTCGCCGCCGCTTTGCCGCCCGGCAGCCTGTTCCTCGCGGCCGATACGGCGAAGCAAGCTTCGCCGGGCAGAAGCGGAAGCCCATCGGGCCGGGCGAAAGCGGGAGCAAGCCAGCTCGCGCCGTTGGCACGGGCGATGGACAGCGGCTGGGGCGCGGTGTATGGTGTCAGCGCAAAATTTGAACTTCGGAGGCGCGCGCATGAGTCTCGTAATCTTTGGGCAGCCCGATAACGGCGTCATTCAGATGGCGTACGTGGTCGAAAACATCCATCAGGCGATGGAACAGTGGGTGAAGAGGCTGAGGGTGGGGCCGTGGTTTCTGCTGGACCACTTTACGGGAGTGGACCCGCTCTATCGGGGGCAACCTTCGAAGGCCGATGCGTCGCTGGCCATGAGTTTCGCCGGCCACATGATGATCGAGCTGATCCAGCAGCACAACGACGCGCCGTCGGTCTATCGGGAGACCATCGAGCGGCGCGGCTACGGTTTTCATCACTGGGGTGTGGCCACCAACCAGTTCGACCGCGACCTGGCGGAGTATCAGGCGGCGGGCTACGAACTGGGCTTTTTTGCGCGCGTGCCTACCGGAGGCCGGGTGGCCTACATGGATACGACGGCGCACCTTCCGGGCATGGTCGAGCTGATTGAATTGGGTGCCGCGTTTGATCCGGCGTTCAGCGGATTCTACCGCGCCACCATCGGCTGGGACGGCAAGGATCCGGTGCGCTCGTTCATGTGAGCGCGCGGCAATCATGCGCGTGGTCAAGCACGCGTCCGCCGGCCACTTCAAGACTTTACCGCAGAGGCGCAGAGGCCGCAGAGAAGGGCGCTTGTGCGCTGACTGGATCCGCCCGCCGTTCGTTTGTGCCCTGAGTTGACCCGGTTGTCATTCCGAGGAGCGAAGCGCGGGGTATGCGCCCCGGCGTATTTGCCGGGGCGACGAGGAATCTCTCTTGGTGTGCGTATTGTCTGGAGCTAAGCCGAAGAGGGATTCTTCGCTTCGCTCAGAATGACGGAACAGGCTTTTTTCAAAGCTGTCCCGTTCGCCTGGATATCCTGCTAGGCCGAGGCGGGATCGATGCCCAAAAGCTTGGCCGCGTTGTGCAGCAGGATTTTTGGGCGGACCGAGTCCTTCAGGGGAAGTTCCGCGAATTCGGCCAGCCAGCGCTCCGGGGTCATCATGGGGAAGTCGGTGCCGAAGAAAGCCTTGTCCTGCACCAGGGTGTTGATGTTGTGGACGGTGGAGGCCGGGAAATATTTCGGCGCCCAGCCGGAGAGGTCCATGTAGGTGTTGCCCTTGTGGCGCAGCACGGCCAGTTGATCGTCGTGCCAGGGCCACGCGGGATGCGCCATGATGATGCGCATCTCGGGAAACCACGCCGCCAGGTTGTCCATGTAGGGAATCGGCTTGCAATACTCGAGAATGATGCCCTTGCCGCCGGGCGAACCCGCGGCCACCGCCGTGGTGCCCGTGTGGAAGATAACAGGGAGGTTTAGCCGGACGATTGCCTCGTACATAGGAAAGAAGCGTTCATTGGTCGGATCAAATCCCTGGCCCGCCTGCTGGAACTTCATGCCGCGAAGGCCCATGTCGGCGCAGCGCTGCACTTCGTCGACCGCCACCTTGCCTTTCCAGGGATCGACGCTGCCGAAACCGATGAACGTCTTGGGATACTTCTTCATCCAGCCGGCGGTTTCGCCGTTGTCGATTTTCAAGCCGGTGCGGGTTTCGCCGTCCACGTCGAAGATGACGGCCATCATCTGGAGGCTCTGGTACATCACGGCCATTTCGTCGGGGCTGTTGCCCCACTTGCCGGTGTTCATGGGCAGGCCGGCTTTGGTCACCGGAGCCCAGCCCTGCTTGGCGCGGTCTCCGGTCAGAATATGGGCGTGCATGTCGATGGCTTGCAGCACAGCAGGCCTCCCCTGGGTTTAGGCGGTTAGTTGGGACGCAACGAACTTGGCCGGGACGTTCATTTCGCGGCAGTCGGGCGCGATGCGCAAGGGCGCTTCCGTCTTGGCCTGCACCGTGGCTGGATCAATGCCCGGAGCCACTTCGCGGAGAACCAGGCCATCCGGCGTGACGTCAATCAGCGCCAGGTCCGTTTTCGGTTTGCCCTTGTTGGTGACGTGCGTCATGGTGACCCACACGTTCTTGACGCCGAACGCCAGGTCCATCGCGCCGCCCACGCCGGGGACTTTGTCTCCGGGGCTGCGCCAGTTGGCCATGTCGCCGTTGGCGGCGACCTCGAACGCCCCGAGGATGGCGTGCGTCAGATGTCCGCCGCGAATCAGCGAGAACGACGTGGGGTGATCGAAAAAGCTGCCGCCGGGCAGCATGGTGACGTACTGCTTGCCCGCGTTGATGCAGTCGATATCTTCCTTGCCGGGCGCGGGCGCGGGGCCCATGCCCAGGATGCCATTCTCGCTGTGGAGGAAGATGTCCTTCCCCTGGGGCAGGTAGTCGCCGACCAGAGTCGGTATCCCAATCCCGAGGTTGACGTAACTTCCCTCGGGCAACTCGCAGGCCACTCGGTACGCAATGCCATCGCGATTCAGCATGACTGGTTATCTCCCCACTTTCTGCACCGCCGCGAGCACCGGGTGCCGGGCGACCTGGACCACATGGTCGACGAAAATTCCGGGGACGTGCACATCGGCCGGGTCGATCTGGCCGGCGGGCAACAGCTCGTCCACTTCGGCCACCGACACCTTCGCCGCCGTCATCATCGGCACGTTGAAGTTGCGCATGGCCATGCGGAAGGTCAGGTTGCCGAGCCGGTCGCCCTGATAGGCGCGCACGAACGCGAAATCGGCGAACAGCGGCGTCTCGAAGATGTGCTCGCGGCCGTTGATCATGCGCGACTCCTTGCCCTTCGCGAGCTCGGTTCCCGCGCCCGTCGGCGTGAAGAAGCCGCCCAGACCCGCGCCCGCCGAGCGAATCCGCTCGGCGAGTGTCCCCTGGGGGACAATTTCGAGCTCGATTTCGCCGCGCATGTACCGCTCGGCGAATGCCTGGTTGCCCGGGTGGCTCGGAAACGAGCACGTCAGCTTGCGCACGCGCCCGTCGCCCATCAGGCCGCCCAGGCAGGAGTCGCCCTGGCCCGCGCCGTTGTGGATGATCCACAGATTCTTCGCGCCCTGTTCCCGCAGCGCTTCGAGCAGCATCCCCGGCAGGCCGGGATCGCCGAAACCGCCCAGCATAATGCAGGCCCCGTCAAATACGGAGGCCACTGCTTCCTTGCACGTCTTCAATGTTTTGTCGATCACGTATGGCCCTCTTCGGCTGAGCAATTTAGCACGCGGCGTCTTGCGGAATCAACTTCTAACA
>JAIQGD010000081.1 GCA_020072765.1 Terriglobia bacterium | reverse complement strand
AAGGCCCAGTATTCCCCGCGAGGCAAGCGCACCAGCATCGCCGGTACCGACTCGGACGTGACCGGATCGTGGAACGCGAAACGCTTGGACGACCACGCGTTCGTCAATTCATCGACGCGCGCGATCGGTCCGGGAGCCACGGGAACGCTCCTGGAGACTTGGCTTCCGGCGCCTGCCGAAGAATTTGCCGTCTCCGCCACCTCCACGCCCGGCTGTTGCGACGTCGAGGATGAACCATGATTCCACAAGATGATAGCCACGACGATGATCGCCGCGACCACGCCCAGCGCGATCTGCTTGATGGGAAACCGCGAAGCGGGGGACTGCTCCCCGCCGGACGCCTGCGGCGCTACCGGCGCTTCCGCTGCCGCAACCGGTTTGGATGGCGCCACACCCGGAATCACCGGTTGTTGCGGCTTGAATGGGTCCGTCTTCCTTCCCGAGAGTGCGTTTCCCGAGAGCCCGCTGGGTTGTGCCGCGACGGGCCGCGCCGGTGGGGTTGGTTCGGGACGACTGGCCGGGCGGGGAGCCGCCGTCGAAACCGGCGGTGCAACCGGCGGCGCTGCGGGTGCTGCCGGAGAAGGGCGCAGCGCTTCTTCCAGTTGCGCGACCGACTGAAATCGTTGCGCGGGCGTCTTTTCCAGGCACTGCAGGATCGTGTTCTCCAGCGGCATCGAGATGCTGGGCTCGAGGTCGTGAGGGTCGGGCGGCGTTTCCCGCACCTGCTTGAACGCCAGCGCCACCGGATTATCCGCTTGGAACGCCGGTTTGCCCGTGAACACTTCGTACATGATGAGTCCCAGCGCGTAGACGTCGGTGCGGTAATCCACGGGCTTGCCGGTCACCTGCTCCGGGGACATGTACGCGGGCGTGCCGACCATCGAAGACGTGTGCTGGGTGACCGCCTCCATCGAGCGCGCAATGCCGAAATCCATGATCTTCACGTTGCCCTGCGCGTCGATCATGATGTTCTCGGGCTTCAGGTCCCGGTGAACGATTCCCTGGGCGTGCGCTTCCTTCAGGCCCGAGCAGATCTGCAACACCCAGTCCATGCCCTTGCGCAGGGGGCGTCCGGCCGCGCGTCGCAGCACGGCGCGCAAACTTTCGCCCTCCACAAATTCCATGGAGGTGCAGACGATCCCATCGAGGCGGTTGAACTCGTAGACCCGGCAGACGTTCTTGTGCGTAATCTTGCGCGCAAACAGCAGCTCATTCTTGAACCGGTCCATCATCGCCTGATCCGAGGCGATGTCCGGCTTCAACAGCTTCAGGGCCACCGTCTCCCCGGTCTCGCGGTCCCGGGCCTTGTACACGTTGCCCATGCTTCCGCTGCCCGCTTCGCTCAGAATGTCATAGCGCTGCGCCAAGGCCGCCAAAATCGCCGGACTCAGATGGACGCCGGACGCTGCCGCAGCGGGCGCCGGTGTGGTTGGCTCCGGCAGATCGCTCAGCAACACGGTGTCCTGGTGTCCGGCGGTGCTCCCCGGATCGTTCCCGGGCAGCGGGGCCGTTTTCGAATTGGGAGGTTCGGGCATACGGCAACCCCTTTAGGATAGGGGAGAAATACCGCTCCTCGGAAAGATCGCCAAGCGGATGTTAGGAAAGAGTATCGGGTACGAAAGGGCCAGCGGGAGTACTAGGTCCCGGCGCGCCGGTCCCGGCTGGCTCCGGCGGCGGGCCTGGGATCTGAAGGGTTCGGCCAAAATCAGGCAGGCTGGTCCAGCCGAACCGCATGACGCGCGACGTATTCGTGCAGGTTCGCCAGGACCAGGAGCAGTTCCAGCATGCGGTCGCGCTGCTCGGGATGCGGCTCCCCGGCCTGCTCCTCCAGATTCTGCACGATGGCCAGCGCGTCGGCCAGCAGCCATTCGACGTCCCCCGATTTCAGGACACGTCCATTGCGGCAGCGGTCCAGCGTGTAGTGGGCGCGATGGAATCCTTCGTCCAGAAAGTGGTCCAGGCAGAGCCGTTCACCGCGCAGAGCGGCGGGGACCGCGTTCCCGCACGTCGCGCGCTGGCAGCTTTCCTGTGCGTTGGTGTTCATAGTGCACCCCGGTAGCCAAAGGTGGATACCCCCGGATCAGCGGCACAGAGACTACCACAATTCCTCCGCCAACAAGCTAGCATCCGCGAAATGTCCTGTTACGGACGCTCCCGGTGGCGCCGCAGCCCAAAGTTTCTCTTTTGCCGGGCGCAGCGTCCCATGCTTGGGCGCGCCAGCGATGTGACTGGCATCACACACCGCGCATTTTTTTTGCTTGGGCGAACAGGGGTTGGCAAGTCAGGGATAGGCTGGTTTCCGTACGCCGGAACAAGCGCCCTCAGGCGGCCGTGCCGTGGCATTTCTTGTACTTCTTGCCCGAACCGCAGGGGCAGGGGTCGTTGCGCCCGACTTTGGCGCCGGCGCGGGCCGGCTTGGGAGGCTCGGCCTGAGCTGGACCAGCCTGAAACTGCAAGTTCTGTTGCTGGCGTTGTTGGCGCTGCTCGATCTGCTTGGCTTCTTCTTCCGGCCGGGTGGGTTGCACCAGGAAGAGGAAGCGCACGGCTTCGGTATCAATCCGGTCCATCATGTCTTCAAACAGCAGGAAAGCTTCCTTCTTGAACTCGACCAGAGGATCCTTCTGCCCGTAGCCGCGCAGCCCGATGCCTTCCTTGAGATGGTCGAGCGTGAGCAGGTGGTCCTTCCACTGCGCGTCCACGATATCGAGCAGGATGTGGCGCTCCAGCCAGCGCAGCATCTGCGCGCCAAACAGAGTTTCCTTTTCCTCGTACCGCGCCCGCACCTTCTCGATCAGCGCATCGGCCATCTGGTCATGGTTCAGCGCGGCCGTATCGATGCCGGTCGCCTTCAGATCCAGGCCGAACTGGTTCAGCAGTTCGTGGCCCAGTTGCGTCACGTTCCATTGATCGGGGTGCTTGTCGCGCGGGCAGTAGGTCTCCGCCAGCGATTCCGCCACGGCTTCGGCGCGTTCGAGCACGAACTCCTTGTGGTCGCGCCCCTCCAGGAACGACCGGCGCAGCGAATAGATCGTCTCGCGCTGCCGGTTCATCACGTCGTCGTATTCCAGCAGGTGTTTGCGGGCCTCGAAGTTCTGTGCCTCCACGGCCTTCTGCGCGTTTTCGATGCGCTTGCTAATGATCCGCGATTCGATGGGCACGCCTTCGGTCATTCCCAGGCGGTACATCAGCGCCTTCACGCGCTCGCCGCCAAAGATGCGCAGCAGGTCGTCTTCGAGCGACAGAAAGAAGCGCGACGATCCGGGATCGCCCTGGCGCCCGGCGCGCCCGCGCAGCTGATTGTCGATGCGGCGCGCCTCATGCCGTTCGGTGCCCAGGATGTGCAGGCCGCCCATGGCCACCACTTCGTCATGTTCGGCGCGGCACTGTTCGGCGAACTGGTCGTGGAGCGGCTTCCATTGATCGAGCGGCACCTGGTAAATCTTGCCCTCTTGCTGGAACAGCACCATGGCCGCGCCGCCGGCCCCGGTTGCTTCCGCGCCCGCATCGGCCTGCGACGCGGTTTCCGTCCCGGCGGGAGCTCCGATCACCGACGCGGCCGGCGCGTACGGCATGGCCAGCTTGTTCTTCAGGCAATAGTCGCGCGTCATGGCCTCGGGATTGCCGCCCAGCAAAATGTCGGTTCCGCGGCCCGCCATGTTGGTCGAAACCGTGACCGCTCCCTTGCGCCCCGCCTGCGCGATGACCTTGGCTTCGCGCTCGTGCTGCTTGGCGTTCAGCACCTGGTGCGGGATGCCGGCCTTCTTCAGCAGTTCGGCGATCTTTTCCGATTTCTCGATGGAGATGCTGCCGACCAGCACCGGCTGGCCGCTTTCGCGGTACTGGCGGATGCCTCCGGCGCGCGTGCCGTCTTCCTGGATGATTCCGTTGACCGCCGCCTCGAACTTTTCCGCCTCGGTGCGGTAAACCACGTCGGGGTTCTCGATGCGGATCAAGTTCTTGTTCGTGGGGATGGCCACCACTTCGAGCTTGTAGATCTTGTGGAACTCGGGCGCTTCGGTTTCGGCCGTTCCGGTCATGCCCGCGAGCTTCTTGTACATCCGGAAATAATTCTGGAAGGTGATCGTCGCCAGCGTCTGGTTTTCGCGCTCGATCTTCACGCCCTCTTTGGCTTCCACGGCCTGGTGCAGCCCGTCGGACCACCGCCGCCCCGGCATCTGCCGGCCCGTGAATTCATCCACGATCACCACTTCGCCGTCCTTGACGACGTAATCGACGTCGCGCTCAAACAGCGTGTGCGCGCGCAGTGCCTGATAGACGTGGTGGGTGATCTCCATGTTGGCGGCATCGTAGAGGTTGCCGAGATTGAGCAGTCGCTCGCACTTCGACACGCCCTCCTCGGTCAGCGTGGTCGTCCGCAGCTTTTCATCCAGCGTGTAATCGATGTCGCGAATCAGCTTCGGAACGATCTTGTCGATGCGGTAGTACTTGTCGGTGGATTCCTCGGCCGGGCCGGAGATGATCAGCGGCGTCCGCGCCTCGTCGATCAGGATCGAGTCCACTTCGTCGACAATCGCGAACTGATGCCCGCGCTGCACGCACTGCGCCAGATCGTACTTCATGTTGTCGCGCAGGTAGTCGAACCCGAATTCGTTGTTCGTGCCGTAGGTGATGTCGGCGGCATAGGCGTCGCGCCGCTGCGCGTCGTCCAGATCGTGGACGATCACCCCCACCGTCAGCCCCAGCATCTTGTAGATCGGGCCCATCCATTCGGCGTCGCGCCGCGCCAGGTAGTCGTTCACCGTCACGATGTGCACGCCCAGGCCCGCCAGCGAGTTCAAATACGCCGGCAGCGTGGCTACCAGCGTCTTTCCTTCGCCCGTCTTCATCTCCGCGATCTTGCCCTGGTGCAGCACGATCCCGCCGATGATCTGCACGTCGAAATGGCGCATCCCCAGCGTGCGGCGTCCCGCCTCGCGCGCCGCGGCGAACGCCGGCACGATGGCCGGCTCGAGCGCCTCCTGCAGCTTGCGCTTGTAGTCCGGATCATCCTGCGCGACGCCTTCCAGGCGCGCCTGCACTTCCGCCCGCAGCGCCACGGTGCGCCCGCCGAGTTCGGCGTCGGAGAGATTCTTCATCTCCGGCTCCAGCGCGTTCACCGCCGCGACAAACGGCTGGATGCGCTTGACGTCGCGCTCGTGCTTGGTCCCGATGAAGCGCGCTACGACGCGATCGATGACTTGTTCAACGTTCATGTGCTCGTTTTTGGCCCTGCCGTTATGCTGTCAGTCCCAGCGGAGCGAGGAATCTGTTTCTCGCCGAAATCGTGCGGACCCCATGACTTCCACGCATGCCCACAAAGGCATTGTATCCGCTACTCCAGCTTCCTGCAAAGGCGCGTTGGATGCTCCGTTCTAGGGTGTGTTGTACGCGGTTCCCCATGTGGGCGAGGGGTATTTTCCGGCTGCGCGCAGACCGGGGCTATAATGGCGGCGAGGGACGTTTTGCCGCGCCTCCTCGCCCCGGCCATGGAGAAAAGCCAACTCAAGAAGCTCGATCCCTACCGCTGGCTCGTGCCCCGCTCGACCAAGGCCGGCATGCTCACCGACGCGCTGATCTACGCCGACGAGCACCTGCTCGAACAAATCCTCGGCGACCTCTCCCTCGAGCAGGCCATGAACGTCGCCTGCCTGCCGGGTATCGTTGGGCGGTCGCTGGCGATGCCGGACATCCACCAGGGATACGGCTTCCCGATCGGCGGCGTCGCGGCCACGGATGCCGAGCAGGGCGTGATCTCGCCGGGCGGCGTGGGCTTCGACATCAATTGCGGCGTGCGCCTGCTGGCCAGCACGCTCCGGCGCGAACAGGTCCAGCCCCAGATCCGCGAGTTGGTCAACCAGCTCTTCCGCGACGTTCCCGCCGGCACCGGCTCGGAAGGCAGCGTCCCGTGCAACTATCAGGAGCTCGACGAAGTTCTCAAGCGCGGCGCCGCCTGGGTGGTCGAGCGCGGCTACGGCGAGCCCGCCGACCTGGAGTTCTGCGAGGAGTCCGGCGGGATGCGCGGAGCGGACCCTTCGAAGGTCTCCGACCACGCCAAGAAGCGCGGCCGAACCCAAATCGGCACGCTGGGCAGCGGCAACCACTTCCTCGAGGTGCAGTGGGTCGAGCAGATTTTCGAGCCGCAAATCGCCGAACGCTTCGGGCTGTTCCTGGATCAGGTGGTCGTGCTGATCCACTGCGGCTCGCGCGGCCTGGGGCATCAGGTGTGCACCGATTTCCTGCGCGTGATGAACGAAGCCATGGCCCGCTACTCCATCAAGCTTCCCGACCGGCAACTCGCCTGCGTGCCGCTCAGCTCTCCCGAAGGCCAAAACTATCTCGCCGCCATGGCCGCCGCGGCGAATTTTGCCTGGGCCAATCGCCAGGCTATCACCCATTTCACGCGCGGCGCTTTCCGGAGGATCTTTGGTGAAGGCGCGCGCCTGCGCCTGGTCTACGACGTGGCCCACAACATGGCCAAGCGCGAGCGGCATCGCGTGGGCCAGGTCGAGCGGGATCTGGTGGTGCACCGCAAGGGCGCGACGCGCTCGTTTGCCGCCGGCGCCCCCGGCTTGCCCGCCGCGTATCAGGACACCGGCCAGCCCGTGCTGATTCCCGGCTCGATGGGCACGGCCAGCTGGGTGCTGGTCGGCACGCAGCGCGCCATGGAGGAAACCTACGGCACGGTCTGCCACGGCGCGGGCCGCGCCATGTCCCGGACCGCGTCGAAGCGCGGACGCGACGCCCGCGTCGAAAGCAAGAAGCTCGAAGACCGCGGCATCATCGTGCGCTCCGAGACGCGCGACGGCATCCTCGAAGAACTTCCCGAAGCCTACAAGGACGTGGATGAGGTCGTGGAAGTGGTCCACAACGCGGGCCTGGCCCGCAAGGTCGCCCGCCTGCGCCCCATGGGTGTCGTCAAAGGTTAACCCGAATTTCTCACGAGAAGACCGTAGTTTCTAAACTTAAACCCGCGCGGAGCCGTCATTCTGAGTCCATCCGACCAGGATGGGCGAAGAATCTCAACGTCAGCTTCCAGCACGCAGTGTCGTCTGTTCTCGGGGCCGATGCCCATGGCCTTCTATGCCGCCGTAGCCTGCGCCGCTTTCGGAAGGCGGACCAGGCGCGCATCAGTCACCGACGGCAGGCCCAGAATGTGCTGCACCACCGAGGCGTTCACTTCGCCGTCCACCCCGATCAGCGCCAGGGCTTCCGAGGCGCCCACCGGGGCGCGCCGGCCCAGGGCGAACGTCGCGATGTTAATTCTCAGACTGCCCAGCGCCGTCCCGATCCGTCCGATCACGCCGGGAACGTCGATGTTCCTCGTCAGCAGGAGCGTCCCTTCCAGCGGCGCCTCCAGGCTGATTCCATCCAGCGCCAGAATGCGCGGCGAACCATCCTGAGCCACCGCTCCTTCCAGCACCAATTCGCGGCCGCCGTCGGCGATGGCCACCTCCACGGTGTTGGGAAATCCGTGCTCGCGCCGCCGCGTGGTTTCCTCCACCACCAACCCGCGCGCCGCCGCGACCTCCGAGGCGTTGACCAGATTCACTTTCTCATCCAGCACCGAGTTCAACACACCCACCAGCACCGCGCTGCGAATCACGTGCGAACCCATCTCCGCGGGTTCTCCCGCGTACCGGATGCGCACCCGGCTGAAGCTCCGCGACGGCGCCGCCTGCGCGACGAACGCTCCCAGCCGCTCCCCCAGGTCCAGGTACGGCCGCAAGCGGCGATACTGGTCCGGCGACAGCGCGGGCATGTTGACCGCGTTGCGAATCGTGCCATCGGCCAGATAATCGCGCACCTGCTGCGCGATCGCCGTGCCCACTTCTTCCTGCGCCTCCGCCGTGGACCCGGCGATGTGCGGCGTGGCGATCAGATTGGGCAAGCCGATCAGCGGGGAATTCTTCGGCGGCTCCTGCGCGAACGTATCCAGCGCCGCTCCCGCCAACTGGCCCGAGCGCAACGCTTCCGCCAGCGCCGCTTCGTCAATGAGTTCGCCGCGGGCGCAATTGATCAGCCGCGCGCCCTTCTTCATCTTCGCAATCGCGGCCGCATCGATCATCTTTTCCGTCGCGGCGCTCAGCGACGTGTGCAGCGAGACCACGTCGGACCGCCGCAGCAGGTCGTCGAGCGGCACCAGCTCCACTTCCACTTCCCGCGCCGCCGCCGGCGTCACGTAGGGATCGTAGGCCAGCACCTTCATTTCCAGCGCGCGCGCGCGCCGCGCCACTTCCGTCCCTACGCGGCCCAGGCCCACCAGCCCCAGCGTCTTGCCGCGCAGCTCCGTCCCCGACAACGACGATTTCTCCCAGCGCCCGGCGTGCACCGACGCGCTGGCCTGCGGCACCGAGCGCGCCAGCCCCAGCATCAGGGCCAGCGTGTGCTCGGCGACGCTGACGGAGTTTCCCCCCGGCGTGTTCATCACCAGAACGCCCCGGCGGGTGGCCGCGTCCACGTCGACGTTGTCGACGCCCACGCCGGCCCGGCCGATCACCCGGAGCCGCGTCGCTTTCTCCAGCAATTCGGCGGTCACCTTGGTCGCGCTGCGAATCACCAGTGCTTCGGCGTTCGGAAGTTCGTTTAAGAGTGCGGCCGCGGCCGGGGTGCTGACTTCCCACCCGGTCTCGCGCAGCAGAGTAAGGCCTCGTTCACTGATTTTATCGGCAACGATAATTTTCATGGCACCTAAGGTTATCGGGCGCACCCTGCCTGTGTCAATTGCCCGCGCGGGCGAGGAGCCGTGTGTTATTCTTTGAGACGGGAGAGGGCTAGGCCAATGGGCTACATCGAACGCATTCAGAGTGATTTGACCGCGGCGATGAAGGAGAAGGACGAGCTGCGGCTCAGCGTGCTGCGCATGGTCAAGAGCGCGCTCAAAAACAAGGAAATCGAGAAGGTGCGCCCGCTCGACGACATGGAATCGCTGCAAGTCCTCCAGACCCTGGTCAAGCAGCGCCGCGAGTCCATCGATCAGTTCACCCGCGGCGGTCGCAAAGATCTGGCGGACAAGGAACAGAAGGAAATCGCCATCATCGAGGAATATCTGCCCGCTGCTCCCAGTGACGACGAAATCCGCCACGCCATCGAAGCCGCCATCGTCGAGGCCGGCGCCGACTCGCTCAAGCAAATGGGCGCCGTCATCAAGGCCGCCCGCGCGCGCCTGGAAGGAAAGAGCGTCGACGGCAAGGTGCTCAGCGACCGCGTCCGCGAACGCCTCGCCGGGAAATCCTGACCCCCGCCGCCCTCCCGCCCGAACCCTGCCGGGCGCGTCAGGGCGCCGCCCGGCGCAGCACCGCCGCCGCTTCCTGGTCCGCGGCCACCTGCTGCAGAAACGTCCGCAGCTCCCCCAGCTTCTCCGTGGGCACCAGCACGTCCTTGATTTCAAACGTTCGCTTGTAGTGCAGCACGCCGTCGGCCACCTTGGTTTCGCTACGGTAGCTGGCGTAGTCGCAGCTGGCCTGCACCGGCTCCGGAAGCCCGTCCACGACGTATCCCGCCGGCAGCGTGATGTCGAACAGATCGTCCTGCCGCGTGGCTTCGTCGAACTCAATGGGATACTTCCGCGGCTTCTGTTCCGCAAAGAGGCGCAATAACCAAGTGTACTTGTCGCCCAAAACACGCGGACGCACGAGGAGCAGTTCCCCCGTGGAGTTTGCGTATCCGCGTGTAAAGAACTTATAGCCGAGTATCAGGCTCTGGTCGTATTGTTCGAGATTGGCGATCGTCCCGCTCGTCAGCGTGAAGTCATTCACGGAGGAACTCAGAAAACCCTCGAAGATTTGGGCGCGCTTCGAAGGTTGCGTCTCCAGGAAGGCGGCACGCTGGTCACTGGCGGGGCCGCCCCAGAGAAGCTCCTGCACGTCCCCGGAAAGATTCCCTGTTGCGCTCAGGCTGAATTTCGCCGTGCGGAGCAGTCGGTTGGTTGCAGGTGTTAGCAGCGGTAGCGGCACCAGTTCCCCGCCGTCAGGCGTCACCAGCAAGCCGTAGTTGTGTTGCAGGCTGGCGGGCAGGTACCCCGGCGGCACGTATTCGTCCGTTGGGTCGAAGAACAACAGACGCCCCAGTTTCGGGTGATTCATCACCGCGTAGAGCGGCGCGGCGTTGATGGTGTCCGGGAGCCGAATGGCTAGGACCACGTGGTCAAAGTTCATGGACGGGTAGTCCGGTCGGACAATGCCGCGGTTCGTGTCCACGAGTACGTAATACGACTCAATGCCGATTTCGTGCAGCATCGTGGCGAGGAGCGTGGCCTTGTCCTTGCAGTCGCCGTACTGATGCTGGAAAATATCCGCCGCCGCATGGGGCTGATAGCCCCCGACCCCGATTTCAATGGCCACGTAGCGGATCTTCTGCTGGATGTAGCGCGCCAGCGCAAGCATCTTCGCCGCCGGGTCGGTAACCCCGGAGATCAATTCGCTCACCTTCTGTTGAATCTGCGGAGACGGCGCGCGCTGCGCTTGCGCCAGGCCCGCGTACCACGTTCCCAGGTCGGTCCACGATCCCATGGTCTTGACGCGCTGAGCGGGATCGTGGGGGAAATATTTCAGGCCCATCCAGCCTCCGACCGCCTTCCAGACCGGCATGCCCGGTTCGATGTCCACCGCGGGGAGATCCTGGACTTCCCAGCTGGACTGGTTGGCTCCGGACGATTGGGGTTTTTGGTCCGGATAGTTGAACCAGCGAGCAGAGAAATCCCAGCCGGAGGGAAGCTGCAAACTCAGGCGGGCACGCTTTACCGGAAGGGGATCCTGGAACATCCACGCGTTCTCGAACAAGAACGGCCTTTCCTTCCGCACGTACTCGTAACCCACCACTGTTCCCGCGGCCGCCCCTGGAAATCTGAGGACTTTGGCTTTGTCGTCGGTGAACACTTCGTAGGTCGCCAGGCTTGTTTCCAGCGCGTCTTTTTCACCGACCGAGAGTTCCGTGCCGTTGGCCAGAATGGTCCAGGCCTTGAAGGAGGTGACCTTGGTCTCGTTGTCGAAATTCACCGAGGCGTAACCGTATCTGTCCTGGGCCTCGGGGCGCAGCAGTTTGTACGCCAGGCGGTGCCGTGTGTTGACTTCCCCATTGCTCTGGACCGTGATTTGGAGTTCATCCAGCAGGATGACGGCGATGGGGTTGTCCGGATAGGGGCTAAGCTTCTGCTGCGCCGCGGCGCGCAGCCAGTCCGGGGCGTTATCCGCGGGCAGACGCGTCGGAACGCACACCAGCGCGGTCAGCGCATACAGCGCCAGCTTGACCCCCTGCCTAATTGCTCTTGCCCGCTGGGACCGCCTGAAGCATGAATTGTGCATTGTCACTCGTCTTCACCAGGCTGAAAAAGTCGCGCAGCGCCAGGTAGCTCTCCTTGGGGTAGCGGATGCCTTTGATGACCAGACGCCGCTTCACCTCGACGGAGTCCCCTTGCTGCGTGGTCGAGATTTCGTAGGCGACTGGCCCCGGATTGACGTTTTGCGCCGCGGGAACTCCCTGGACCTTGTATCCGGCCGGCAGGTGGATCACCAGGTCATCGCTGTTTTCGTAAGGATGCGGAAAATTAATTTCGTTTACACGCTTCTGGGATTGGAAGGACGTGACTTCCGTCGTGTGGAAGATCTCTACCGGCGCCATCCTGCGTTGGGCGATATTGCTCGACAGCGCGAGGACATGAATGTTCCCCTCGACGTGAACCGGTTGCTCCACATCGTCCCAGTTGGACACCTTCGTCACCTCGAACGTGGAACTGCCGGGCAACCAGTTCTTGATCTCGTCCTGGAGCGCCTTCTTCCGGCCCTCTTCGTCTTCATCGCGGCGTTCGGTGCGGCGGGCCGCAGCCTCTTGCCCCTTGAAATCCACCACAACCGTGCCCGATATGTCCCCATTCGCGCCCATCTTCAAATCGGCGTGGCGCACGATCGTGGCGTCGGTGGTCGCCAGCCCCGGAGTCATGATCATTTCGCTGCCCTCTTTGCTGAGACGCACTCCATTCACCGCCGCCTCGAACCAGGGAAGCTGATCGAATGCGTAGTAGCGGGTGGAGGGATCCAGGTAGTACTCCTTCGATCCGGCGCGCACCCAGACCAGCTCGCTGTTTAAATCCGAGGCCGCCTCGCGCTGGGGATAGAAGTAAGTGTGGTTCCGCGATGAGACGCGGACGTCCGCGGCTTCGAAGCCCGCCGCACGCACCAGCCCAATGAACAGGAAATTGATATCCAGTGAGTGTCCGAATCCATGCTTGAGAACATCGGCCACGTTGCTGTTCGGCTTGATTTTTTCCTGCTTCTCTTCTTTCCGCGTCTTGTCGTTCTCGAAATCCAGATTGCGGATCTTCAGCACGCGCGCATACAGCTTGCGCAGTTTCTCTTCGGGCGTGTCGCTGCTGGCTACGTTCTGAGAGACGTCCGCCGCCAGATCTTTCTTCTTGTTGACAAACTCCTCGACCCACCCGTTCCACTTCTTGCCCATTCGCTTCCAATACTGCTCCGGCGTCTCATTCGACGGGTCGTCGGCCCCCCGATAATAGAACTCCACCTTGGCGCGCAACGCTGCGGCCGGAGGCATCAGCGGCTCGTCTTCAATGCCGGCCAGATCGTGGATTTCCAGCGCGTAGGAACCATCCTTTTGTGCTTGCGGCACCACGTTGGTCGGCAGGGCATACGTGCGGAAGGCGAGCGGAAGCGCATGCGAGGAGTCGTCCATTTTGATGGAAAACTTTGCCAGGCGCGTGTACAGGCTGTGTTGAATGACCCACTCGATATTCTGATAGTACCGGTCGTCGTACTGTTCCCGAAATCGATACTCCACGATGGAGCCGGGCTGCACATCGGGCAGCGTGAACGTCTTGGCCAGGTACTTGACCCCGTTTCCCTTCACGATTTCTTTGTCAAAGGCCTTGCCGTCGAATTCCACGATGCTGCCGTCCCCATGAATCGTGCGCCCCCGGACCGCCTGAATGGATTCTTCGTTCTTGTCGTAGGGGATCTCAATATCGGCTTCCTGCTTTACGCCGGCCGCCGTGAATACCTTGATGCGTATGTAGTTGTTGACCGTCGAATCTTTGGCGTTCACGTTCACTTCGCGGTAGAGCACCATGGCATCGCCGCCCAGCTGCTTGGGATTGTCCTTGAGCGAGAGATCTTCGGGCGCTGTGGGCAGCCAATCATCTGCCCCGTGCACAGCGTGGGGAATCACCAGCCCTGCGACCAACATGAGGATGGCACTAGCGAAGCATCGTTGAGTTCGCGTCATTTGAGAAACCTGTGGCCTTTTCATCGCAGGTCGCGGACCCGCGCGGAATCGTCACCCTCGCCCTCGGGCGCCCGATGCGCGCCTGGTTGCGAACCAGTGACGTGCGCGCAACGCTACTTTGAAATCCGCGCCCTGTCAATCGCTCTTCGACGCCGCCAAATGCGCGCAGCGCGGCGCGCTGCGCCGTGTCCCCGTTGCAAAATAGGCTCGTCGGATCGGCAAGAGAGGGTTGAGGTTTGAATGTAGCGCCGCGGCCTTCAGCGCGGCATCCGCCTCTGGCCTCCCGACGTTGTGTATCGGGCAGCCCCTGAAGCTCGCGGAGGGAACCCTGGTCACCACCCGGCCAGCCCCGCCCGCCATGCGCCCGGTTTCTCGGTCCGCACTGGCGCGCGCGTGCGGCCTTGCTCGCGGCGCACCTCTGGTGCTACTGTGCCGGGCCGGTA
>JAIQGD010000080.1 GCA_020072765.1 Terriglobia bacterium | reverse complement strand
GACCGGCCGCTACAAAACCTCCGCACGTGTTGCGCATCGCATGGACACTACCCACGATCAGAGAAGCGAGTCCTTCCTTCGTAAGGACTGGGCTAAGGCCCCGCTCGTGTCCGACGCGAGATTATAGCAGCATGCCGCAGGGTTGCAGCGCCTATGATTGGCCCGAATCTATCACAACGATGCCGAGCCAAGGCGCGGAGGAAGAGGCCATGAATCGCGGCGGAGGAGGCGCGACAGCGGAATGCGCGCAGCAAGCAGCGCCCCTACGCGCCGATCAGAACGCTCCGAGGTGTCCCATTTTCGATAGTGGTGAATGGCTGCGGGCAAGAAGCGCACAGAGGCGCCGCCACGGCAAGAGCGGGCACGGCAGTGCCGTGCTCCTACGGGTCGGGAGGAGGGCGGTGCGACAGCGGAAAGGGTGCGGCAAGCGGCGCGCGCCGCTTTGGAGTGCGGGAGCTTGCTCCCGCTTTCGCCGCGACAGATGGGCTACCGCTTCTGCCCGGCGAAGCTTGCTTCGCCGTGTCGGCCGCGACGAGCAGGCTGCCGCGCGGCAAAGCGGCGGCGAGCCGCCGCACTCCACATGCGGCGCGCCGAATCGGTACGGATAGCTGTCGGGCCGCTGCTTGCTGCGGCCCTTACGGGTCAAGAGTGGGGCGGTGCTACTCCTTCAGGGACGAGCCGGCCTTCTTGCGGGCGAGGTCGAGGAGCTTGGCGTCGGTGCAGACTTCGTAGTAGGGGCGGTTGCCGGGCTCTCCGATTTTTCCTCCGGGCAGCAACTGGCGGACGAATCCTTGCCGGATCACGATGGGCTCGAGCGAATCGCCCAGCGGGACCTCTCCGAAGTAAAGCTGCACGCGCTCCTTGCCCCACGGCAAAGGAAAATTGCCGCCCATGGGGGCGAGCGAAATCTCGGCGCTGAGTTTCTGAAAACCCTCTTCGTTCAGCTCGATGCCGTTCAGGTTGTAGCGGACCAGCAACTCTTCGCCCTCGTCGCCGGTGGCATCGTCCATCAGGGTTTGCAGGAGGTAGACGTTGAAGGGCGCGGCGTTGTCCTTGAACAGGCGCTTGGCCATCTTCGAGCAGCCGGAGAGGCGGTCGGAGAGGTTCAGGGCCTTGGAAATCATGATGTGCGAATCGGCGTCGGTCCAAAGCGACGGAGCGGAGTCCTGAAACGCGACGCCCACGCCCAGTTCCAGCGGCGGCAGATCCGTGCCGGCGGCGCGGGCGTTATAGGACGCGGTGACGGCGAGAATTTCGCGGGCCAGGATGCAGGCGCGGGCCACGCCGCGGCGGGTGGCGCGGGTGGATTCGGTCTCGTAGATGGCCAGGATGATGGCGTCGCCTTCGATGAAGACCTTGCTGGCGCCGTAGTTTTCGAGCATGCGCTTGACCGGCTCGTGCAAATTCATGCTGAAATGCGACGCGGGATTCAGGCCCTTGGCGAGCAGGTCCTTGGTGATGCCGGTCGAGCCGCGCACGTCGGCCTTGATGACCACGTGGTTGATGATCGGGTCTTCGATGGGGCGGCCTTCTTCGGGGTGCAGGAATTCGTAGAGGCTTTTGTTGGCGCGCGAAAGCTCGCGGGAATGCTCGGAGCGGACCAGGTTGATGCGCTCCATCCAGGCCGCGGCGTGCTGGTAGTTGCGGCGGTCGCGGCGCAGGCGCATCAGGTCCTCGGCGAACTGCAGAGCGAGGGCCAGGATCTCGTCGTGCCCGCGGCGGCGCACCGCGCGCGACGCCTCCTCGAATTTCTTCAGGGAAATCTTGCGGGCCGGGAATTGTTCGAGGATCTGCTCGACGCGGCGGGATTCTTCGCGGCTCACCAGCGCCTTCTTCAACTGCTGCAGGTTGACCGGAGGGCAGTATTCGAAGGCGATCTTGCGCAGCTCGTAGCTCGCCAGGACGTGGCCCAGCAGGTCCTGCTCCTCGATGCGGTGGAGCCATTCCTCCAGCTGGCGCGCGCGCAATTCCGGAGAGGATTCGCCCGGGCCAAAGGCGGCGCGGGCGTCGAACAGACGGCGGGCATTGCCGGGCTCGTTGAGATAATCGCCCAGGCGGCCCTGGAATTCCTCGGCGAGGAAGTCCATGCGCTGCTTGGCGGCGGTGATCTGCGGGGCGAGATCCTCGAGATTCTTCTCGAGCGCGGCATACTTCCGGCGGAGATTGTGAAGTTCTCCCGGCGTCTCGGAGGCGGCGTCGGGCTTGCGCTTGAAGGGCCAGGGGAACGAGTCCTCGCCTTCCCCCTTGCGGCGCGAGGCCTCTTCCTGCTCCTCTTCGACGCGGGCGAGCTCGGAACGCAACGAGCGCGCCTGTTCGACCAACCGGCCATGAGCTATGCGGGCCTTGGCGAGATCGTCGGTGCCGTCGCCCCCCGCCACGTAGTCGCGGACGACTTCGAGGAGGATCGCGTCGAAGACGTCGAAGCGGTCCGGGTCATTCATAAAATTGCCGAGCAGCACGTAGTGCTCGAGCAAGAGCTGGTCGTCGCTGCCTCCCTCGACGAACAGCAGGCGGTTCTGCAAGATCTCGTAAATGTCGCGGAAATCGTCGCCAAACAGGGCGCGGCGGGCCTTGGCGATCGAGTTTTCGTCCACCTCGCGCCAGATGCGGCACAGCGTGTCGCCCACCTGGCGGATCACGTTTTTGCGGTCGGCCTGGAGGTCGGCGATCTTCGAACGCATCACATGGCCCTGCTGGCTGTGCTCGTACTGCTGGCCGCGGGAGCGGATCCAGTCCTTGCTCTCCACGATGATGCTGGCAAACTGGTTACCTGTCTCCTGGGTGATGTACTTCAACAGGGCCAGGTGATGCAGGACGTCGGGCTCGATGGATTGCTGGAATTTCGCGCGGGTGAGCGATTCCTGCAGGATTTCCGTCAGAAGCTTGCGGAAGGCCGCATGCTCGGGCGAACCGGACGGGCGCCGGTCCTTGTCCTTCGTGGGCATGGCGGGCAGGCTGGCCGCCTGGCGAATCAAGGAGAGCAGATATTTGTGGGTAAATTCCAGGAAGCGCGGGCTGAGAAAGACGTCGTAATGGATGTTATCAATGCCCAACGACAAGCTGGCCAGCTGAATTTCGGCGGAGTACGGCTCAAGCTTGATCCGGCTGGGGCGGACGAGAGACGACGCGATGCGAGTATCAGACATACCGATCGTGTTTGCAGGTTTAGTGTAAGGTCAACTGTAGCCAAGTCCCTAAGCCGGGAGCAATGGCACGCAGCGTAAGGGTTAACGGGGAGCCAACCAGCCAGCCGCAGATCCCTCCGTCGGCTCGCCCTGCCCCCTCTGGCCACCCCCTCCAAGCTGGCGTCAGGCCGAGTTGCCACCCCCTTGGCAGGCTAAGATGTCACCTCGGACGCAGAAGATGGCCCGGAAGGGCGCGTTTCCGGGTAAAATACGGGACCATGTCGAAACTACTCGAAGGCAAGACAGCAATCGTTTTAGGCGTTTGGAACAAATGGAGCATCGCGTACGCGATCGCGCAGGCGTTCGTCCGCGAGGGCGGGACGCTGCTGCTCACCTACCAGAACGAGCGGGCCAAGCCCACGGTCGAAGAGCTGGGGCAACAACTGGGCGCCTCGGCACTGTTTCCCTGCGAGGTGCAGCAACAGGCGGACATCGACAAACTGGCCGAGACGCTGCGCGCGCAAGGACGCAAGCTGGACGTCGTGGTCCACAGCCTGGCGGCCGCGAAACCGGAAGATCTGAGCCAGCCATTTGTGAACACTTCGCGGGAAGGGTTCCAGTTCGCGTTGGAGGTGAGCGCCTATTCCCTGGTGGCCATCGCCCGGGCACTTGCGCCGCTGATGACCGATGGCGGCGCGATTATGACCATGACCTATCTGGGATCGACGCGGGTGGTGCCCGGCTACAACATGATGGGCGTGGCCAAAGCAACGCTGGAAGCCGAAGTACGGTACCTGGCAAACGATCTGGGACCAAGTAACATTCGCGTCAACGCGATTTCCGCAGGCGGCATCAAAACCATCTCCGCGCGTGGCATCAAGGACTTCTCGAAGATGCTCGACTTCGCCGCGCAGCATGCGCCGCTGCGGCGCAATACTGACATTGGCGAGGTCGCCGACACCGCGGTGTTCCTGGGAAGCGACCTGGGGCGCGGGGTCACCGGAAACGTCATCTACGTGGACGCCGGATTTCACATCATGGGGTAGTGTTGCTTCGCTGCAATGCGCTTCAAAAGTGGCGTGGCTTCAGGGGCTTCCCGACTCACAACGTCGGGACGCAAAAGGCGCGAAAGCCCCCTGCCTCCAGGCGAGTTACGCCGGGGCTGAAGCCCCGGCCTCCTAAAGAGAAACGCTACGAACTTCCGGGACGGCCCAGTAGCAGGCGCTTCGTTTTTTCTGGGCCTTACGTCCGGCAATTCCCTCTCAGCTTGCCGATAAGACACCCGCCGGGTCATCAATGGAAATCCGGCGGACATCTTCGCTGACGTGTTCGAGGTGAATGCGCACGACCGGCCAATCGGTGCGCAGCGCGAGCTTTTCCGACCACTCCACAATGACGACGGCCCGCTCGGTGAACACGTCTTCCAGGCCCAGCGTCTCGAGGTCGTGCAGATCGCCGATGCGGTACAGATCGACGTGATAGACGCGCACCCCGCGATCGTATTTGTGGACCAGCGTGAACGTGGGGCTGGTCACTTCCTCTTCCGTGGCGGCGCCCGCGCCGCTGACGATTCCCTTGGTGAGCGTGGTCTTCCCTGCCCCCAGATCGCCGGAAAGCAGGATTAGGACCGGCGGCTTCAGCTGCTCGCCGATTTCGCGGCCGCGCTGAATCGTTTCCTCCCAGGAGCGCGTGACGATTTCGCGGCTAGGCACGGCCGGACTCGGCGTAAAACTGCTGGAAGGCGCGGGGAATCGCGCGGATCAGGTCGGAGGCCATCAGCGGGACTTCGCCCACGTAGGCCGCGGCGATGTCGCCCGCCAGGCCGTGCAGATAGACGCCCCAGGCCAGCAGGTGCGGCCAGGACTCGGGGCCGTGCTGCGCCGTCAGCCCCGCCAGCATGCCCGTGAGAACGTCGCCGGTCCCGCCGCTGGCCATGCCGGGATTGCCGGTGGAGTTGATCCACGCGAGGCCGCTTGGTGCGGCGGTCACGGTGTGGTGGCCCTTGAGGATGACGCAGGCGTTCCAGTCGGCGGCCGCCCGCTGCGAGCGCTCGATGCGCCGGGCCTGGATATCTGTGGAGGTGCAGCCGAGCAGCCGCGCCATTTCGCCCGGATGCGGCGTCACGCAGAGCGCGCCATCCCGGTGCTTGAGTTCCGGGGCGCGGCCGGCGAAGGCGTTCAGCCCGTCGGCATCGAGAATGACGGGGACCGATCGCGCCCCCAGGACCGCGCGGACGAAGTTCTGCGTGTCCGGGTGGGTGGAGAGGCCGGGGCCCATCCCGATGGCCTGCTTCCCTTTTCGTATGGCGTCGAAGCGGCCGCTTTCGAAATTGCGAAAGGCGATGCTGCCGGTTTCCGTGGCGGCGAGCGGCTCGGTCATGATTTCCGGCGTGTGCGCGGCGACGATGGGGAGCACGGGTTCGGGCACGGCCGCGGTCGCCAGGCCCGAGCCCACGCGCAAGGCCGCCCACGCGGCCAGTGCCGCCGCTCCGCTCTTGCCCACCGAACCGGCCACGATCAGCGCGTGGCCGTAATCGCCCTTGTGGCCGGCGGCACTGCGCGGCGCGGCAAAGCCTCGGAATTCGCGCGGCTCGCTCCAGCGGAGCGCACCCTTCCCTGTCTCCTCGATCAGCCCCCACGGAGAGCCGATGTCGCATACGGTGAGACGGCCGACTGCGCCGGAGGCGTCGCGCAGGAACATACCGCGTTTCGGCGCCGTGAACGTGATGGTATGGTCCGCGCGGACGCTGGCGGCGGCAAACTCGCCGGTATCGGCCGCCAAGCCCGACGGAATGTCCACGGCGACAACCATCCGCGTGGGTTCCCGGCGGTTAATGTCGTGAATGACCTCCGCGAGCAGGCCCTCCGCGGGTCCGCGCAGGCCCGTGCCGAGCAGCGCATCCACGATGATGTCGGCGGAGGCGACCGCGGCGCGGGAGGAATGCCAGGCGGTGGAATTGCGGATCACGACGAGATTGGCCGAGGCTTTTTTCCAGCGTTTGAGGTTGGTGGCGGCGTCGCCCTTCACTTCGCGCGGATCGGCGCAGAGGAACACGTCGGGCTTGGCGCCCATTTTGAGGAGGTGCCGCGCGGCCACGAAACCATCGCCGCCGTTGTTGCCCTTGCCGCAGAGCACCACGATGCGCCGCTGCGCGAGATCCCCGAAGCGCGCCTGGATGAAGTCGGCGACGCTCTTTCCGGCGTTCTCCATGAGCGTGAGGCTCGGCACGCGGTAGCGTTCCGTCGTCAGGCGATCGACTTCCCTCATCTCCGCGGCAGTAAGAATTTTCATGGCTGAGGGCTCACGGCTGCACCGGGCTTGCTTCGACACGCCAGTATAATGCCGCGCACCAAGAAAGTCGCGGGGCATCGCGGCGGAAGAACGCTGCCTCTTCCCGGAGAAGGCTCACCGCAGAGGCGCTGAGAACACGGAGAAAACACAGAAGGCTCGCTGCGGATAGGATTTATACCTTGCTAAGGGCGGGCATTCCTCGACAAACTCCTCGAACGCTAACCCATGCGGGCGACGACGACGGTGATGTCGTCGGACTGCTCGGCCATGCCGGCCCATTGTTCGACGGCCAGGACGAGGTTTTCAGCCAGGCGCGCCGCGGGGAAGTCGCGCTGGCGGAGGATTTCGGCGCGCAGGCGCTCGATGCCGAATTCCTCGCCGTACACGTTTTCGGGTTCGGTGAGCCCATCGCTGAAGGCCACCAGCAGGCTTCCGGTCGGGACGTGCAGCGTGGTTTCCGTATAACGCGAATCGTCGAACACGCCCACGACCATCCCGCCCTGATCGAGCGGCTGCACCCGGCCATCGGCGATCAGAAGCGGGGCGAGGTGTCCGGCGTTGGTGTAGGTGAGGGTTTTTGCCTCGGAGTCGTAGACGGCGTAGAACAGCGTGGCGTAGCGGTCCTCGGACGTGCTGCGATACAACTGGCTGCTGACGCGCCGGACGACTTCCGCCGTGCCGCAGTCGGCGTCCGCCGCCGCCGAACTGCGCAGCATGGCTTGCAGGCTGGCCATGAGCAGCGCGGCGAAAATTCCCTTCCCGCTGATGTCGGCCAGCACAATCCCGACGCGGGTGCGCCCGAGGGGGAAGAAATCGTAGTAGTCGCCGCTGACCACGCGCGCGGGCCGGCAGACGGCCGCCAGCTCCAGCCCCGGCAAGGATGGGAACGAGTGCGGGAACAGCTGCTGCTGCACCTCGCGGGCGATGGCGATCTCGTGTTCCAGGCGCTGGCGGCGGCGCTGCTCCTCGATCAGGTCGGAGATCGAACTGGTCATTTCGTTGAAGGACTCCCCGAGCGCGCCGATCTGGTCGCGCCGGTGGATGTGCACGCGGTGGGTGAAATCGCCGCGGCGAATGTGGCGCGTGGCATCGTACAGATCGGCGACCGACCCAGTGATGGTGCGCGCCAGGACAATGCCGGTGGCCAGGGCGGCCATTTCCAGCACCAGGAAAATGGCACCGGCGAGGAGCAGCAGATCCACCAGGACCGGGCCCCAGGCACCCACGGAGGTCAGCAGGTCCTTGTTGACCGCCGAAAGGCGCAGGGAAAATTGCGCCATTACGGGCCGTTTGGTAGCCTCCGCGCCCAGATCGGCGCGAAAGGCTTCCAGAGTGGCCACGCCGTTGACGCGCATATCGAACCAATACGCCGCCGGCGCCAGGCTGCGGCGGGTGCTTCCGACCGACGCGCCGGTCACGTAGCGGTTCCCCTCCACCGACAGAGTGGCGACGGAATTGGGCGGCGCGGGATCGAGGAGCGTCAGGCGGATGGGTCCCAACTTAGACGGCAGGCTATCGAGAAGCGGCGTCGTAACGGGCGCAATCACCAGGACTGTAGCCCGTCCGCCGTTGACCGCCAGAGACTGCGCCGAGGCAAACCATAACCGGCTGCGAAATTCGGCCAGGCCCGCAAACTGCTCTCCCCCTCGAGCACGGACCAGTTGCTGCCCATGATTGACATACGCATGAAGATCGGGCCAGCGCTTCTGCGCCGCGGCAATGACGCTGGCGACCGCGGGGCGCGAAAGCACAGGGTCCTCGACAGCGGGAGCGGTGGACGGGACCGCGGGGTCGGGCTGCACGCCGGGTTCCAGGCTGATGGCGGCGACAATAGCGTCGGTGTCCGCCGCGAGGGTGCTGATGTGTCCCTGGAGATCGTCGGTGAGCAGATGGGCGCCAATCTGCAATTCGAGCATGTAGGCGGTGATTCCCACCATCGTCAGCAGCAGCGCGACGGGAACAGTGGCCATGAAAACGTAGGCCACGATGAGCCGGTTGCGCAGGCGCCAGAGCAGGCGCTGGCGCACCGCCGGAGCCAGCCGCACGCACAAGTACACCACGGCGACGAAGCACAGGAAGGCGAGGAAAGACGCAAGCGGTGGCGCATGGCCGAGCGCCGCCGCCACGCGCCCGGCGGCAAACAGCGCGAGGATGGCAAAGGCGATGCGGTCCAGAAGCGAGATCCGCCCCAGGAAAACCAGCACACGGCGCGCAGAGAATCGATTCATGAAGGCCAGTTAGCAGAAGTGCGGCGTTCGCCGAACGCGGCGCACCCTCCGAGCATTCCCCCTGTGAGGCAATCTAACACGGACCGGACCGGCTCGAATCCGGTTCTTTGCTGCCCGCGCGGCCGGACGGACGTGCTACGGCGCGGAAGGGGCGCGCTTCTGGACGCGACTATGATGGCGGCTGTAGGTGAAGTAAATCACGAAGCCGATCAACAGCCAGATGATGAGACGAATCCATGTGTCGCCGGGAAGACCCGCCATCATCAGCAGCGAGATGACCATCCCCATGATGGGCACGAAGGGCACCCAGGGAGTCCGGAAGGGACGGGGCGCGGTGGGATTTTTTCGCCGCAGGACCCAGACGCCGGCGCACACAATGACGAACGCCAGCAGCGTCCCGATGCTCACCAGTTCGCCGAGAATGCCGATGGGTATGACCGACGCAAAAATGGCCACGAAGATCCCCACGAAAATGGAGGAGACGTACGGCGTGCGGAACCGCGGGTGCACCGCGCTGGCCCACTGCGGCAGCAATCCATCGCGCGACATCGAGAAGAGCACGCGGGACTGGCCGAGCAGCATCACCACCATGGTGCTGGTGAGGCCGCAAATGGCTCCCAGCTTGACCAGAAAACTGCCCCAGCGAACGCCCGTCTGGTCGATGCCGATGGCAATCGGGTCGGGCACGCTCAGGGAGGTGTACTTCACGAGTGCGGTGAGCACTCCGGCCACCAGGATGTAGAGGATGGTGCAGATCACGAGCGAACCCAGGATGCCGATGGGCATGTCGCGCTTGGGATTCTTGGCCTCCTGCGCGGCGGTTGAAACGGCGTCGAAGCCGATGTAGGCGAAGAAAATTACTCCCGCGCCACGCACCACGCCCGACCATCCAAACGCGCCAAACGATCCGTCGTTGGGAGGCAGGAAGGGATGCCAGTTGGCGGAGACCAGCGCCGCGTGGCGGGTGAGGTAATGCGCGCCGAGGCCGATGAACACAAGCAAGACAGCTACCTTCACCAGGACGATGAAGGAGTTCAGATTGGCGGACTCCTTGATGCCGATCACCAGGATCGTCGTCACCAGGGCGATTCCGAGAAACGCAATCAAGTTGAATACGCCGCTGGCGTGGGGCAACGATGCCGGGTCCACGCCCGCCGCTTGCAGCGCTGGCGCAATGCGGCTCAGCATCTCCCAGCGATTGTGGTACATCACAAACTGCGTGCCGGGCGTGCCCGCGAGCGCCGGTGGAACGTGCAGCCCGAAGTCCTGCAGGAAGCTGATGACGTAACCGCTCCAGCCCGAAGCCACCGTGGCCGCGCCGAAGGCGTACTCGAGAATCAGGTCCCAGCCGATCACCCAGGCGAAAATTTCGCCCAGCGTGGCGTAGCCATAGGTATAGGCCGAGCCGGCGATGGGGATCATCGCCGCAAACTCCGCGTAGCATAGGCCCGCAAACACGCAGCCGATTGCCGCCAGGATGAACGACAGCACAATGGCCGGGCCGGCGTAACTGGCCGCCGCGTGCCCCGTGAGCACGAAGATACCGGTGCCAATAATGGCCCCGATTCCGAGCGCGATCAGGTTGGTGGGTCCGAGAGCGCGCTTGAGCGAATGCTCGTGCGTCTCAGCGGACTCCTCCATGATGACGCTCAGCGGCTTGGTGGCCAGCAGTCCATTGCCCATGCGGTGTTTCCTCCCAAGAATCGAGGCCAGCAGGGCACAACAAGCAGCGCCCTGGCCGCAAATGCCAACCTGCGAACTACTAGCAGCTATTTCTCAGACGCCGCACTCGCCCACTTCCACAGGCCGTAGACCGGCAGCCCGAGCAGAACGATGATCAGGCCCGGCCAAGTGTACTGCGGTTTATACCGCAATAACTGGATTTCGAGAAATACCGCCATCACCAGATAGACGGCGGGCAGCACCGGGTAGCCCAAGGCGCGGTAGGGCCGGTCCATTTCCGGGCGCTTCCATCGCAGCAGGAACAGTCCGGCCAGCGTGAGGATATAGAAAATCACCACCGCGAAGATCAGGAAATCCAGCAATTGGCTGTACGTGCCCGAAAGGCACAGCAGCGAGGCCCAGAGGCACTGCACCACCAGCGCCGCGCCGGGAGCGTGGCGGCGGTTCACCGCGCCCACGGAGCGGAAGAAAAGCCCGTCCTTCGACATGGCGTAGTAGATACGCGCGCCGGAAAGAATCAGGCCGTTGTTGCAGCCAAAGGTCGAAACCATGATGGCGAGAGCCATCACGATCGCGCCAGCCGGGCCGAAAATCACCTGGGCGACCGCCGTGCCCACCCGCTCGTCCGCCGCGAACTCAATGCCCCGCCCCAGGACGGTGGCGGCGTGCGGATCGCCGGAAATCGGGAGCACGCGCAAATAGGCGACGTTGGCCAGCGTGTACAGCACGACGACAATCGCGGTTCCCAACGCGAGCGAGAGCGGGAGGTCGCGGCTCGGTTTCCGGACTTCGCCCGCCGTGAAGGTGACGTTGTTCCACGCGTCCATGGCGAAGAGCGAGCCCACCATGGCGACGCCGACCAGCGTGAGCGTCCCAATCATCTGCGTAGGGCTATCCGGCGGATAGGGGTGCAGCGCGGACCATCCCATGTGACGCCAAAAATCTGTAAAGTTCGCCGCGCGCGCCGCCGAGGTGGCGAACCAGAATCCCAGCGCGACCAGCGCCGCCAGCGCGCCGGTCTTCGCCACCGTGAAAATGTTCTGCACGATCTTGCCCATGCGCAGCCCACGCGTGTTGATCCAGGTGAGCAGGACGATGGACAGGATGGCGAGGAGATTCTGGCGGTTCAGGCCGACGTGGTAAGGCCCCAGCGAGCCGAACCAGAGATGCCACGGGCCAAACGTGCCGGCCTTCCCAATCCACGCGGAGGCGGAAAACCAGGGCAGAATCACGGCCGTGAATTTGGCGAAGGCGATAGCCACGGCGGCGATGGTGGCCGTCTGAATCACCAGCAGCATCGTCCATCCGTAGAGGAATCCCCAGAGAGGCCCGAGCGACTCGCGCAGGTAGACGTACTGGCCGCCGGCATGCGGCATCGCCGCGGCGAGTTCGCCGTAGCTCAGCGCGCCGATCAGCGTCATCACGCCGGAAGCAATCCATACGGCGAGCAGAAGGCCGGGGCTTCGCACCTGGTGGGCAATATCGGCCGAGACGATGAAAATACCCGAACCAATCATCGACCCGACGACAATCATCGTGGCATCGAACAGGCCGAGGCCTTTGACCAGTCCGGTGTCAGCGCGGCCGGCCGCCGAGCCAGTGCCCTGTGCCCCTTGCGTGGTAGCGTCTGCCATTCGGCCTTGTCCTCAGCGTCACCGTTTGTGGCAAAAAATCAAAATTCGCGCCTCAGGGGTTAAAACCCCTGATGAAAGGGTGCGCTTTATGTCGGAGCTGAAGCTCCGACCCCCTAAAACGCTCCTGTTTTCGGCAGCCTCTTCACTTGCTCCGCAATCGCCAAATATTCACGAGCTCGGCTCACCGGGTCAGCAGCCGACAAAAGGTCACGAATGACCGCGGCGGAATCCGCCCCGGCGCGGTACACCTCGGCGACCCGCTCCACGGTGATTCCACCAATGGCGACGATGGGCTTCTGCGTCAGCGCGCGCGCCGCGCGAACAAACTCCAATCCGACCACCGGGTCGGGATTCTCTTTTGTGGCTGTCGGGAAGACGGGCCCCACCGCAATATAATCCGCCGAAGTGAGGGCTGCCTGGCGCACTTGCTCGATGGTGTGTGTCGAAACGCCTACCCACAGGGGAGCGCCGCAGATGCGCCGAGCTTCTTCCGCCGGCAGATCATCCTGGCCGACATGGACGCCGCCGGCGCCGGCGATGGCCGCAATATCGGGCCGGTCATTGACGATGAGCCGCACGTTGCGGGGGGCCAGAAGTGCCGCGAGGGCCTTGGCTTCGGCGCAGATTTTTCCTGCCCCGGAGCGCTTGTCGCGCAGTTGAACCAACTGCACGCCTGCCTGGGCCAGCGCCTCGGCAAACGGGCCCAGCGGGCCGGGAATGATGCTGGGATCCAGGATGGCATACAGCGCTGGGAACAAGGCGCCTCCCGCCGGCAGTTACGCGCTCGCGTCGGCAGCGGCAGGCCGATCGAGGAAGTGGGTGTCGAAGTTCCCTGCCACGAACCTGGGGTCGGCCAGAATCCGTTTTTGCAACGGAATGGTGGTTTTAATGCCCTCGACCACGAAGCCATCCAAGGCGCACTGCATGCGCGCGATGGCTTCGGCGCGGTCGCGCCCGTGCGCGATCAACTTGGCGACCAGCGAGTCGTAGTAGGGCGGGACGACCGCGTCCGCATAGACGGCGGTGTCGACGCGTATTCCGGGTCCGCCCGGCACGCGAAACGCGGTGATGCGTCCCGGCGAGGGCACAAAGGTCTCGGAGTCTTCCGCATTGATGCGGCACTCGATGGCGTGGCCGCGGAATTCGACCGGCCCGACCACCTCGTCCAGACGCTCTCCCGCCGCCAGACGAATCTGTGATTTGACCAGGTCCACGCCGGTCACCATTTCGGTCACGGGGTGCTCGACCTGGATGCGGGCGTTCATCTCGATAAAGTAAAGCTTTCCGGTGCTATCCAGGAGGAACTCGACCGTTCCGGCGCTGGAATAGCCCAGTTTGCTCAGCGCTTCCGCTACCTGCCGGCCCGTACTGGCCCGAACCTCCGGATCGATGGCGACCGAGGGAGACTCTTCGAGGAGCTTTTGATGGCGGCGCTGGATGGAACATTCGCGCTCCCCCAGGTGCAGGACATTGCCGTGGCGGTCGCCCAGCACCTGAAATTCGATGTGCCGGGGATGCTCGATGAATCGTTCGATGTACACGTTCGGACTGCCGAAGGCCTGCTCGGATTCGGCACGGGCGGTCTGAAACGCGCGCACGAGTTCGCGTTTCGCGTGCACGACGCGCATGCCGCGTCCGCCGCCGCCCTCGGATGCTTTGATAATCAGCGGAAAACCGATTTCGGCGGCCACGTCCCGGGCGGTAGCCTGGTCCGGAACAATGCCCGGGCTGCCCGGAATGACCGGCAATCCGGCCGCGGCCATCTCGGCCCGCGCCCGGTCCTTTTCCCCCATCATGCGGATGACGTTGGGCGCCGGGGTGAATCGCGTCCACATTGGCAATCTCGGCCGCGCTGATCACCTGGGGAATGTTGAGGTAGCTCTCCGAGCTCCGCGGGGGCCCGATGCAGATGGCTTCATCGGCGAAGCGGACGTGCAGGGAGTGGCGATCCGCCTCGGAATAGATGGCCACGGTGCGGACGCCCAGCTCCTTGCAGGCAGCCAGGATACGCAGGGCAATTTCGCCACGGTTGGCGATTAGGATTTTCTTGAACATGGCGTTTTGGGGCAGGTGCGGCGGCACCCGGACATGACTCTGGGGCGCCGGGCGGGCGATTACTTGCCCTCCGGGCGGATCCCGAACAACGACTCCCCGTACTCGACGGGATGGCCGTTATCGACAAACACGCGCACGACCTCGCCGGCTACATCCGACTCAATCTCGTTCATCAGCTTCATGGCCTCAATGATACACAGCACTTGGCCGCGCTGGACGCGCGCACCCACCGTCACAAACGGGTCCGCATCCGGAGCCGCGGCGGCATAAAAAGTGCCCACAATGGGCGATTTGATCAGGTGAAGCTGTTCGGCGGCCGGAGCGGCAGCCTGCGGGGCAGCTCCGGCGAGGGATGCAGCCGAGACGGCTCCGTGTGCGGCACCGGGCGGCGGTGGTAGTGCCGGAACGGCGTGGCTCTCGCCGGAGCCGGCCGGCGCAAGCTTTTTCAGGCGGATATGCACGCCGCGGCGCTCGTACTCGAACTCCTGGAGCCCGTGTTTCTGCATGAAGGCCAGCAGGCGCTCCACCTCGGTCAGGTCCACCCCATGAGTCTCGGTTCCCGTACCTACTGCTGGTTTCGACTTTTTGGCCATTTAGAGCTCGAGAAATTCCCTGGGAGCATTTGTAAGATCCAGCGCACCTTGCGCGGTCACCACCACGTCGTCCTCAATGCGGACCCCGCCAAGGCCTTCGACGTAGACACCTGGCTCGACGGTCACCACCATGCCTTCTTGAAGAACAAATTCGTCGCCCCGGCCCAAACGAGGCATTTCATGCACTTCCAGGCCGAGCCCATGACCTGTACTGTGGGTGAAATACCGGGCCAGCCCCGCCTGCCTCAAGACAGCCCGTGCAGCCCGGTCAACGTCTCCAGCCTTCACTCCGGGCCGAACGGCAGCCTTGGCCGCCTGCTGCGCGTCCAGGACGGCTTTATAGAGCTTCCTGATCCTACCTGGGGCCTTGCCTAGGAAGACCGTCCGGGTCATATCGCTGCAGTAACCGCGAAGTATAGCACCCTGGTCGAGAACGACCAACTCGTCTTTCTTGAGCAGGTTGGAGGATGGCCGGGCATGCGGCCAGGCGGAGCGGACCCCGGATGCCACGATGGTCTCAAACGAGGCTCCCGAAGCTCCACGGCGCTTCATTTCGTGCTCAATCTCAGCCGCCAGGCCCAGTTCGCTGATTCCAGGCCTGATTAGGGGTAATACGGCTTCAAACACCCTGCTGATGATATCGGCAGCCTCCTGCATGGAGGCCAGCTCGGAGGCATCCTTCACGCACCGCAGTTTCTCCACGACGCTTTGATCGGGCACCCAGCGCATGCCCTTCCCGGTGGCGGCTTCGAGGGATTGTTTCTGAGCCACGGTCAGGCTGCTGGGCGAAAAGGCCACCCGGCGATGCCCTCTTTTCCGGCGGAGGGCCTCTCCGGCCGCACGCAACAAGCCTTGTTTCGCAATGTGAATTCGCGCTCCAGCCACCTCTTCGTGCGCCTGAAAGGTGTACCGGCTATCGGTGAAGAAGGCGCCGCCGGAGGATTCGATCAGAAGGAGTCCGGAACTGCCGGTGAACCCGCACAGGTAGCGAATGTTCGGCAGAGAGGAGACCAGGATGGCGTCTGCACCCAGGCTGGAAAGGGAAAGGCGGAGCCGGTGCAGTCTATCTGCGAACCGGCTCCGCGCCAGAGTCGTAACTGCTGCTTGCTCCGCCACCACGGGCCGCTGGCTTCTCCGTTTGGTTCGCGCCCTAGTCCGGCAGGATCCGGGGGGTCAGGAAGAACAGCAATTCTTGCGACGATGAAGTCACCGCCACGTGTTTGAACAGATTGCCGAGGATCGGAACGCTGCCCAGGAAGGGGACCTGATCGATCTGGGTGTGTTGATTGGTGACGATGATGCCGCCGATCACGACAGTCGCCCCATCCGCCACGGTCACACGGGTAACCGCGGACTGCGTGTCCAGTGCCGGCGTGTTGTTGATCCGCGCGATACCTTGATCGATCTGGTCGTTCTGGACCGTGACATCCATGAAGATGGTGCCTTCGGCGGTGATCTGGGGCGTCACATCCAGCTCGAGCACGGCGTCCACAAACTGAATCGCAATCGTGTTGTTGACGTTCGTTTGAATCGGGATCTTCGTCCCTTGTTTCACGGTGGCTTTTTCGTTGTTCTGCGTGATCACCTTCGGCTTGGACAACAGTTTGCCTACGCCCCGGCTCTCGGCCGCGCTAATCACGTAGTCCAGGGCAAAGCTCGGCGAGGCGAACATATACTGGACGGCACTGGTAGACACCGCACCGAGATTGGTGGCCAGTCCGGGAGCACCTGAGCCCAGAACAATGGGCGGCGTCGGAGCTGCTACTGGGACGCTAGTCGTGCCGCCCTGGGCGCCGCTGATACCATGGTTTCCCGAAACGCCGGCAAAGGCCAATTGGGTGCCCAGGTCGCGCGAGAACGAGCGGCTGGCGGCCACAATGCGGGCTTCGATTTCGACCTGGCGCGCTTTCCGGTCGAGCTGCCGAATCAGGTTGTCAATGACGGGCAGCGTGCTGGGAATGTCGCGAATGATCAACGTATTGGAGCGGTCGTCGGCGATCACATCTCCGCGAGACGATAGGAATTTCTTCATCGTCGGAGCCAGTGCCGTTGCCTTGGCATAGCTCAGGACGCGCGTGGTGGTGATGACGTCGGCCGCCTCCGCCTTGGCCTTCGCCAGATCGCGATCGTCCTCCGCTTCCTTCCGGATTGTCTGCTTCATGGCGATGCGCAGAACGTTCCCATCCAGCTGCTTGTCCAGGGAGTTGTTCCTCATCACGATGTCCAGGGCCTGATCCCACGGCACATCATCCAGCACGATCGTCACCGTCCCTTTGACCGCCGGATCGATCACCACATTCAGGCCGCTGATTTCATGGATGAGCCGGAAAAAGTCGCGCAGATCCACGTCTTTCAGGTTGACGGAAATCGGCTCTCCGGAATACCGCGCGGCGCCCGCAGGACGAGCCGCACCCGCCGAAGACGGCCGGACGGACTCCCCGGCAGATGACTGCGCGGCCGGGGCAACCTCGGCAGGCTGGGGGGACGCACTGGGAGCGGTTGAGGCAGCGGCGGACGCCTGCTCAGCCATCTGTCTTGCATCCACGGCGGCTTGCTGCTGCCCTGGCTGGACTGCTCGCGATGCCAGGGCCGCTGAAGTTTGCGTCAAGGTGGCCGGCAGCGCCGTGGCGGGCACAGGAATCTCTGCGGGCTTGGCGGCCGACTCCGGGCGAGAAATCATCGCGGGAGTCTCCGCGTTGATGGTGGTGGTGCCCGCTGGGATATCCGCAGTCGATCTCGCAGCGCCATGCGGCGCAAACGACACCGTGACCACGTTTCCTTCCCGCTTGATGCTATAAACGGCGGGCTCCCGGAGGTCAATGACGACGCGCGACACCTCCGGCGTAAACTGAGCCAGGCGGATGGCGCGCACGGGGTCCAGATTGCTGGGAATATGCTTTTCGGAGGTTCGCAGGTGCGATCCGGAGAAATCCAGCACGAGACGGTCGGGATTCCGGAGCCGGAGCGAGCGGTAGTTCAGAGGGCCGGAACCGGAAATGCTCACCTCGGTTTGGCTGCCGTGCTGAACCAGATTCACTTTCTGAATCGCTTCGGGGCCGGCTTCACCTTGCTTCACCGCCGGCACAGCCTTAGGCGCCTCGGGCGTGCCCCCCGCCGAAGAGGTGCCTGCCAGCGAAGAGAGTTTTGCGACGCGCGCCACAACCAGGGTCAGTTGCTGCGAGTCCTTCCGCTCGACGCGCGGCTCCACGCCTTGTGATAGGAGCACTTCCACGCGGGCCACCGGCGTGTCGCCCGCCGCGTACGTCATCACACGATAGCTCTTCACCAAATCCGAAGAGACCACGCGAGCTCCCGCCGGGTCGGCCGCGGCGACACCGCTGAGGTCAATCACGTAGAGGTTCTCCGTCGGCCGATGGATAGTGTAGTCGAACGGCCCGTTGGCTTGCGCCACGAGCTGGACACCACCTTCCCTGACCACGGCATTCAAATGCACCACCGGCGCGTCCGTTGCTGCCACCGCGCCGCTCGACAATATCAGGCCTGCCGCAAGCAGCACGCCTAGCCCCCACGCCCGCCACATGATCCTCATTGCTGCTCTCCTGCTTTCGCGTAGATTCTCTTGGTTATGACACGCTCGATGGGCCTGCCGAAAGCGTCTTTCGAGCTGACTCGAAACGTAACTCCGTCCATGTCGATCTTCTCCACATCGCCATCGTAGAGATGATCTCCCTGGCGGATAAAATAGACCCGCTGCTCTGGATTCGTCACCACCGCGATCATGGCTCCCTGCGAGCGCACGGTTCCGTCCACTCGCACGGTCCCAACCACCAGACCGGCCTTACCCGGCGGCAAATTTCCACCCCCGGCGGCTTTCTCCTGACTAATAAGCGGGATAAACGGATCGCGTTTGTTGGCCGATTCGGCCTCAGGCTTCTCCTGCGGCCCCGTCCCTTCCGGCTTCGGAGTTCCGCTTGGGGGATTCACTCCTGCTGACTGCTTTTCCGCAACCTTCCCCTTGCGTGCCGGCTTGGATGCCGCCTTCACAGTTGACTTGGGCGCTGCCGGTGGCTTCGCCGCCGCTGCCGGCCCGGGCTTCGCTCCCGGCTTGGCTGCTGGTGCCGGAGCAGGCTTGCCTGCCGGCGCCGGAGGCGCTGGCGGCTTTGCCGCTGCTGCCGGCCCCGGCTTAACTCCCGGCTTGGCTGCTGGTGCCGGAGCGGGCTTGCCTGCCGGCGCCGGAGGTGCTGGCGGCTTTGCCGCTACTGCCGGCCCTGGCTTAACTCCCGGCTTGGCTGGTTGCGCCGCAGCGGACTTGGTATCGTGATCTGGTTTCTTATCCGTGCTCGATTGGGGCCATGCGCAGGGAAGGACGCAGAGCGCTAGCACCAGTATTCTCGCGAGATTCACGGACGCCCTTTTTAATGTCATCGTCATAGCCCTACTTCTTTGCCTGCGCGCCAGCCGGAGCCGCTGCCGGCGGCTGGCCGCCATTTGTAAAGAAAGTCGTGATCGTAAAAGTCCCGGTCACCGATGTTCCCGGGGCCATGCGAAATTTCCCGGCGCCCGACTTGGTCGATGCCAGCTTCAGGTCGCCCACATTAATGATTCGTGAAAGGTGTCCCATCCGCGCGAAGAAATCGAGAACCGAATAGTAGGGGCCGTCCGCCTCGATAGTGAAGGGCAACTCGTAGTAGTACTGCTTCTGGACGACAGGCATCGAGGTGAGCGACCGGATGGAGACGCCCCCGGTAATCGCCGCGCGTTGCACCATGAGGATGAACTGATCGGCTTCCTTTTCCTCAGGGACGATGGTCTGCAGCGTGGCCAACTGCTTTTGCAAAGCGTCCATCTCGCTTTGGAGTTCCGAGCGGCGCTGTTTATAAACGCGCAGGTTCCCGACCTCGGTCTCCAGGGGTTTGAGCTGGTCCTGCGCCGCCTGCAAATCCGTTCGCACCGAGGACAATGGCAGCCCGGGCACGAACAGTCCCGCCAGCACCAGCACGATCGTCAGGCCGAGATAGAAAAGGGCCTGGAGAAACCACGGCCATTCGCGGAAAGGCGTTGCCATCTCTAACTCCTCCCCTTGGGCGCGGCTTGCGAGGGTTGCGCGGATCCGGCGGGCTGGGATGCCGGCGCGCCGGCGCGTTGTCCCGCAATGGACGCGGACATGGAGAAGCCGAAGGTTTCCACCGACGGCTGGACATCGTTCTCTTTGGCGCTCTTGATTTCGACCTTATCGAAATAGCCGGAGCGCTTCAGTTCGGTAATGAAGTTTGCCACGGCGTTAATCGATCCAGCCGTGCCCTCGATCTGCAGCGAGTCGCCGCTGCGATTCAGAGAGGTCAGCCACAGCGCGTCGACGCGAACCACGGTGTTGGCAACCATCTGGAGCAATTCCTCCGCACCGGTGCGGTTTCGCTGCAGCGTTTCAATCACATCGATGCGCTGTTGCAGGATGCCCTTCTGGGTCTCGAAGCGTTCCACATCCTGCTTGATCTGTTCCAAGCTGGCCTTCTCGGCGCGCAGCGCGCTGATACGCTTGTTGGTGTCGTCGAGCTGCCGCTTTTGTTGATAATAGGTAATCCCCAGGATGACCACGGCCAAGCCGACGGCCACGATGGCGAACAGCACCTGCATGGTCGCTTCCAGCGGCAAGGCCTGCTTGGGAGCCTTGGGACGGGCCTGCCCGAGTAAATTGATGCGAATCATGGCGTATCGAAACTCCTCAGCGCGAGGCCTGTGGCGATCACCAGGCGCGGCGCCAGTTCACGAAGCTGCGCTTCGTCGTGACGCGCCGGGTTGATCGCGACCTTGCGGAATGGGTACAACTCCTCGACGGTCATGGCAAATTCGTCCTTCAACAGGTCGAGCAGTCCCGGCACACGCGCCGTCCCTCCGGAGACCATGATCTGGCGGATGTTTTCGCCGCTGGCCGTGGCGCGAAAGAAGTCAAAGGTCTTTTGAATTTCCAGGATCAGGATGTCGGAGACCGAGCGCAGGATCGACGTGCGCTGCTCTTCGCTGACGCCCGCATGGGTCCCGCCGGTTTTCAGGTTCTCGGCATCCTCGAAGCTCAAGTCGAGCTCCTTTTGCAGGGCATCGGTGTACTGATTGCCGCCCACGGAAACGTCGCGGGTGAACAAGGGGACATCTCCCCGGACGATGGCGATGTTCATCACCGTGGCGCCAATATTGAGCAAGGCCACGACCTGCGAAGGATCGGGCTCGTAATTCACTTCATAGCAGTTTTGGAGCGCGAAGGCGTCGATATCCACCACCACCGGCACCTTGCCGGCCTGCGCCAGCACGTTGGTGTGGTTCAGAATCTTGTCCTTCTTCACCGCCACCAGCAGCACGTCCAACTGGCTTTCGGTGGTCTCCATGATTTGATAGCTGAGGTTGACGTCGGCGATGTCGAACGGGATGTGCTGGCTGGCTTCCTCTTGAATCCGGTCGTAGAGCTCTTCCTCGGTCATCAGGGGCATGGTCACGCGCTTGACGATCACCGAGTGGCCCGAAACGGAGGTGGCCACGTCCTTGCTCTTGATTTTTTCCCTGTCAAAAATGGCTACGATCTTTTCCGCCACGGCCGGCGCGTCCATGATGGCGCCATCCACCACGGTGTCCTGAGCGAGAGCCTCCACCCCATAACTCACCAGCTCGTAGCCGGTTCTCGACTTCTTCAGCTCGACGGCCTTCACCGAACTGGAGCCGATGTCCAAGCCAATTAACGATTTCGTCTTTTTGAACATCGCGCGGCCCTTTGCTCCTCGCTCTCCCCTTCGGGGGAGGACTCCGCATGTCACTGCAGCGGCCCAAAAATGTTATTTCGCTTCGCCCCAGCCCCGCGGGTTTCTCACTAACTCCTGAACCGAAAGTACTAAGAGACCCGGTACGTCCTGAGACCGTTTATGGCATCCAACTCCAAAGCTGTCAACCGGCATGTGCTCATAGTGTTCTTTTGCCAAACCCCGTCCGCAGGGACAGGTGCGGCTGAAAAACGCTAAAAACACAAGCTGGGACGCACGTTTTGCGTGTTGGAGGGCTTGTCAGAAGCGAGGATTTGGCCGTTGCCGTATTGGTACTTTGCTCTTTACTTTTTCTTCTAGGAGGCGCTGCCCGAGCCCCATCTCAGGGCGATGAGAAGCGTGGCCCTGGGACGGGACGGTGACAACAGGCGCGCGCAACTCGCACACAAGCTGTGGAAATCCCGGGTGCCCGCGCAGGGTCGGAGAAGCGCAGGCAAAGAACCGCTCCTAGCCATCGAGCTTCAACTGCTTCCAGATCGCGTCTACGCGCCGCTTGGTCGCTTCGTCCATTCTGATCTCGTCGGGCCAGCGTCCCGTGAAACCCTCTTCGGGCCACTTGCGCGTCGCGTCGATTCCCATCTTCGAGCCAAAATCCTGGCGGCGGGCGGCGTGGTCCAGGGTGTCAACCGGGCCGAGAACGAACTGGATATCGCGTTCCGGGTCAATGGCGCACAGCGCCTTCCACAACACTTCGCGAGAATCCTGTACGTTGACGTCGTGGTCCACCACCACAATCACTTTGGTGAACATGGCCTGGCCGAGCGACCAGATCGCGTTCATGGTCTTGCGCGCATGGCCCGGATAGCTTTTGCGGATCGACACGATCATCAGATTGTGGAACACGCCTTCGGCGGGCATGGCCACGTCCACAATCTCGGGGTGCTGCATCTTCATAATGGGGAGGAAGATTCTCTCGATGGCGTGGCCCACGAAGTAATCTTCCTGCAGGGGCGGCCCGACGATGGTGGCCAGGTACAGGGGGTCCTTGCGCTGGGTAATGCAGGTGACGTGAAACACCGGGTAGGGCCCTTCGAGCGAGTAGAAACCTGTATGGTCGCCGAAGGGGCCTTCGGTGCGCATCTCGGCGAGGTCCACATAGCCCTCGAGGACGATTTCGGCATTCGCCGGAACCTCGAGATCCACGGTCTTGCACGCCACCAGTTCGACCGGCTCGCGCCGGAGAAAACCCGCGAGGAGGAACTCATCCATCTCGGGCGGCGCCGGCAAAATGCCGGCCAGGCACGTGGCCGGGTCGGAGCCGATGGCCACCGCTACTTCCAGTTTCCCGTCCTTGTTTTTCGCGCGCGCGGTGCGGAAATGCTCGGCGCCCTGCTTCTGCGTCTGCCAGTGCATCCCTGTGGTGCGGGCATCGTACACCTGCATGCGATAGCAGCCCACGTTGCGCTTCCCGGTTTCGGGATTTTTGGTGATGACCATGGGCCAGGTGATGAAGCGCCCGCCGTCCAGCGGCCAGCACTGCAGGATGGGGTAATCGAGCAGAGAAAACCCATCGGTGCGCACCACCTCCTGGCACGCGCCGCTCTTTACCGTTTTCGGGAAAAACGAACCAATCTCCGCCAGCTTGGGCAGCATCTTCATCTTATCCAGCAGGCCCTGGGGCGACTGCATGTCAAGAAAGGAGGAAATGCGCGCGGCGATTTCGTCCAGCGAATCCACTTCCAGGGCGAGGTTCATGCGGCGGTGGCTGGCGACGATGTTGGTCACCACGGGAATGCGCGAGCCTCGCGGCCGCTCGAACAGCAGCGCGGGACCAGCGGCCTTGACGCCCCGGTCGGTGATCTCGGTGATCTCGAGGACCGGGTCGACCTCCGCGGAGATACGCCGGAGTTCGCCCTCCTTCTCGAGCTTGTGCAAAAAATCCCGCAGGTCTTGATACCCCACTTCCCCTCCCTCGCTCCGCCCAAATGAGCCGCTGCCTTCCGCGCCGCCCACTCTAACACGGACGCTCGCGACTGTTAAACCCAGAGCGCTGTCGAGCCGCAGAAAGGGCGATCGAGAAATCCGGCTGGCGGGTACAATTTCGTGGAACTTAATCGCGGTACCATGGAAACCAAAGAAGGCGCAGTCCGGGATGCGGCAGAACAAGAGGACGTAACGAGACGCCGAGAACATACGTCTGTACTGGTGCAGGGGCGGATGTCGCCGGTGCGCCCGCAGGACAAACGCCGCATCACCAGTTCGATGTTGTGAAAGCAGAGGCCCATGTCGCTGAAAGAGTCCTATCAAGAGCATAAGAAGGCGTACGTAATCGGTGGGGCGTGCGTGATTCTCATTCTGGTCCTGTGGTACGCCTTCAGAGGAGGCTCGTCGCAGCCGAAGTACACGACCGTGACGGTGCGGCGCGGTGATATCACGGCCATCGTGCAGGCGACCGGAACGGTCAACCCGCTGACGACAGTCCCCGTCGGCTCCTACGTTTCCGGTACCGTGCAATACATCTTCGCGGATTTCAATACCCGGGTAAAAAGCGGCCAGGTGCTGGCGCAACTCGATCCGGCCATCTATCAGGCCCAGGCAACTCAGGCGCGCGGCAACCTGGAGAACGCGCGGGCCAATCTTGTGACTCTGGCGGCCAACGTCCAGGTGAGCGAGGCCAACCTCGCGAAGGCTCAAGCCAACCTGCGATACCAGGAGAGCAACGCCAAGCGTTCGCAGGATCTTTTTCGATCCGGCGTGATATCCGTGGACGCCAATGAACTGGTGCAATCCTCGCTGGGACAGTCCGCGGCGGAGGTGCAATCGGCTCAGGCCGCGCTCGCGCAGGTCCGCGCGCAACTGAATCAGGCGCACGCACAGGTCACCTCGATGGAGGGCGCGCTGAAGGTGGCGGAGACCAACCTGAAATACACCACCATTCTTTCGCCCATTGACGGCACGGTGGTGGCTCGCAACATCGACGTGGGCCAATCGGTGGCCGCGGCCCTGCAGGCGCCCAACGTATTCAGCGTCGCCCAGAACCTCACGCGCATGCAGGTGTACGTCGCCGTCGATGAGTCCGACACCGGCAACATCAAGGTGGGAACTCCCGTGACCTTTCAGGTGGACGCATTTCCTTCCGAACAGTTTACGGGCCGCGTGACCACCGTCCGGCTCAATCCCACGAGCGTCCAGAACGTGGTGACCTACGGCGTGGTGGTCAACTTCGACAATCCGCAGGAAAAGCTCCTGCCCGGAGAGACGGCCTATGTGACGATTCCCATCGGCCACGCCAAGGACGCCGTGTTGATTCCGAATCCCGCGCTCACCTTCAAGCCCGCCATGCCCTCCAAGGATCTCCAGGACCTCTATAAGCGGTACACTATTTCGCGCGAGGCCTCGACGACGCATCTGGGAGGCTGGCAAGTCGTGTGGAAGTTCGGGCCCGACAAGCTGAGCCTGGTCCCGCTGGCCGTGCAATGCGGGATCACCGACTACGGCAACACGCAGCTCCTTCAGGGTGATTTGCACGAAAACGACGTCCTGGTCAGCGCGCAACAGACCCAAGGAACCGCCCGCACCACCACGGCGCCGGGGTTCGGCGCGCCGGGCGGCGGCGGGCCGCGTGGTCCGCGGTAATGCTGCTCCGCGAAGGGATTGAGGCGCAACGATGAACCTGCGAGAAGTGATCCGCGTGGCGCTCCGCGCGCTGGCGCGCAACAAGATGCGGACCATCCTGACGATGCTGGGCATCATCATCGGCGTCGGCGCGGTGATCTGCACGGTGGCCATCGGACAGGGCGCCGGCGCGCAGGTGCAGAAGCAGATCCAGTCGCTGGGCGTCAACATGATGATGGTCTTTTCCGGCAGCGTCAGCACCAGCGGCGTGCGCATGGGAAGCCAGGCGACCAAGACGCTGACGGCCGACGACGCGCAGGCGATCCTGCACAACGTACCGAACATCGCCGCCGTCTCTCCGGTGGTGTTTGCGCCGGTCCAGGTGGTGGCCGGCAATCAGAACTGGTTCACCCGCGCGCAAGGCGCCTTGCCCGACCTTCTGCAAGTCCGCAACTGGCCGGTGGTGGCGGGGAGCCCGTTCTCTCAAAGGGACGTGGACGTGGCCGCGAATGTCTGCCTGATCGGCAATACCGTGGCGCAGCAACTGTTCGGCGATCAGGACCCCGTGGGGCAAACCATTCGCGTGAAAAACCTTCCCTTCCGCGTGCTCGGCAAATTGGAAACGAAGGGACAGTCGGGCGTCGGACAGGATCAGGACGACATCATCATCATGCCGTACACCACCGTGCAAAAGAAAATCGCCGGCATCACCTGGGTGCAATCGATCTTCATGTCCGCAACCTCCCAGGAGGCGATGCAACCCGCGCAGGACGCCATTACGGCCCTGCTCCGCCAGCGGCATCACCTGCGGCCCGGCGAGGACGACGACTTCATGCTGCGCAGCCCCAACGAAATGGCCCAGGCGGCCGCCGCGAGTTCCATGGTCATGACCGCCCTGCTGGCCGCCATCGCTTCCATTTCGCTGCTGGTCGGCGGAATCGGAATCATGAACATCATGCTGGTGTCGGTGACCGAGCGGACGCGCGAGATCGGCGTGCGCATGGCCGTGGGCGCCACGGAAGAAGATGTGCAGCGGCAGTTCCTAAGCGAGGCCCTGGTGCTCAGCTCGATCGGCGGGCTGATCGGAATCGCCCTGGGAACGGCCGGGTCGATCCTGATTTCGCATTTCTTGCAGTGGTCCACGCTGGTCTCGCCCCTGTCCGTCCTGGTGGCCGCGGTCTTCTCGGCCGGTGTCGGAGTCTTTTTCGGCTACTATCCCGCGCGCAAGGCCGCGCGGCTTGATCCCATTGAGGCGCTTCGCTATGAATAAATGCTGGAATCGGATGTTGCGGTACTCGGTGTTGGCCGTCGTGGTCGTGGCGGCGATGGCGGGAGCGGCGAATTCCCGCGCCCAAAACAAGAAAACATCCACGGGCGAAGAATTCTTCATCGTCGCCTCGGTCGATCTAATCAAGTCCCAGCTTCTGCTCAAGCGGCCGAGCGAGGTCACCATGCTCATGAAGTCCAATGAGAAAACGAAGTATG
>JAIQGD010000079.1 GCA_020072765.1 Terriglobia bacterium | reverse complement strand
AATTCAATCCGTAATAAACCGTGTTCTTCAGATTCAGGATGGCCGACTCGTCCCCCAGCGGGCAGGACACCTGCTCGGGGCTGGCCATGACAATCGAATGTGCGGAGAGAGGCGCGTCCATTTCAACCAGTCCATCGGTTGCGATCCGCGGGAACCCGCAACCCCCATTAGGTTGCGGCACCAACTGAGTGCATTCTACCGGGACTCATCCTACATCGCAACGCCCGCGCATGCGGGTAACCTGGCAGTCAGACGCAGGAGAGTTCTTCGGGGTTTTTCACCTGAAGGAATACCGGCAAACCGTGATCTGGCTTCTGCCGTGCCCGGCCAGGTCATCCCCGGCCGGGCATCTTGCGGCAACAGCTTCACCGCTCAGTTCTTCCACACTCGGCTACAGCTCGAAGTGAAACACGTCCATGATCAGGAAGTTGCTGCGATTCAGCAGCACGATGTGCCCCCCGATGATGACGTGCTGGCAATGCGGCGGAGGCGGCGGCAGCAGGCGCACCAGGTCCGGCGGGCAGGTTCGGATACTCCTGCGCAGTCCCGGCGGCAGCGTGCCGCGCACGATCAGTTGCCGTTCCAATCCCGGCGGCAATTGGTCCCGCTTGGCCAAACCCGGAGGCAGGTGACTCCGGTGGCCCTGATACCAATCGCGCAGCGCGTCCCGGTGCTTGTCTTGGTAGAAACGCTCGTCGCGCCGTTCCTCGCCGCCGCGCTTATCCTGGTCGTGACCGCGGTCGCGATCGTCGCCGTGTTTGTCCTTGTCGTGGCCTTGCCCGTGCTCGCGATCGTCATCGTGCCCGCGGCCTTGCGCCCGCGCCGGCGCGCCGCTGCTGGCCAACAGGAACATCGCCGTCGCCCACGCGCACATCCATCGTGTCGATTTCATCATTTCCTCCGGACCGCTTGTGGCTGGAATTCCAGACTAGTCCCAGACCTCCCCCGTGACAAGCCCGTTGCCCCGGCCCTGTGCTGCATCTGCGACGGTGGCGAGCGTCCGCGTGCGGAGGGTTTGCGCCCCTGCGAGGACGACCGATCCGCGGCCCTCTTTTTTTTGAGAAGACCGCTTGACTTTGCGCCGCCGCATCCGTAAGATTGGGGTTCGTCCGCAGTTCTTCCTGCCGGCCAGGAAGTACCAGCTCTTTGACAATCGAATGATACAAGCCAGAACCCGTTTGGTTTGCCTTCTGTTCCCGTTTTCGGGGACGGAAGGAATTTGAGAATATCCCCTCCCTGGTGTCCGGGGACGGGGTAGAAACCGAGCGATTTAAACAGTTCGTTCCGATCGTGGTGATGCAAATCTCCACGGTCGAAACATCAGGCTTCAAACGAGAGTTTGATCCTGGCTCAGAGCGAACGCTGGCGGCGTGCTTAACACATGCAAGTCGAACGCGCAGCATCCTGTAGCAATACAGGGTGTGGGCGCGTGGCGAACGGGTGCGTAACACGTGGATAACCTTCCTTCAGGTGGGGAATAACCCCGCGAAAGCGGGGCTAATACCGCATAACACGACGAGGGCACATGCTTTTGTCTTCAAAGCCGCAAGGCGCCAGAAGAGGGATCCGCGGCCGATTAGCTAGTTGGCGAGGTAACGGCTCACCAAGGCTTTGATCGGTAGCCGGACTGAGAGGTTGGCCGGCCACACTGGAACTGAGACACGGTCCAGACTCCTACGGGAGGCAGCAGTGGGGAATCTTGCACAATGGACGAAAGTCTGATGCAGCAACGCCGCGTGGGGGATGAAGCTTCTCGGAGTGTAAACCCCTTTCGACCCGGACGAATGCCCGCAAGGGTTTGACGGTACGGGTATAAGAAGCCCCGGCTAACTACGTGCCAGCAGCCGCGGTAATACGTAGGGGGCCAGCGTTGCTCGGAATTACTGGGCGTAAAGGGTCCGTAGGCGGTGCGGCAAGTCGGGAGTGAAATCTCTGGGCTTAACCCAGAGGCTGCTTCCGAAACTGCCGCGCTAGAGTGTGAGAGAGGCGAGTGGAATTGCGGGTGTAGCGGTGAAATGCGTAGATATCCGCAGGAACATCCGAGGCGAAGGCGGCTCGCTGGATCACAACTGACGCTGAGGGACGAAAGCTAGGGGAGCAAACAGGATTAGATACCCTGGTAGTCCTAGCCCTAAACCATCAGGACTTGGGGTTTGCCCTGTACGGGGCAAGTCCCGTAGCTAACGCGTTAAGTCCTGCGCCTGGGGAGTACGGTCGCAAGGCTGAAACTCAAAGGAATTGACGGGGGCCCGCACAAGCGGTGGAACATGTGGTTCAATTCGACGCAACGCGAAGAACCTTACCTGGGCTTGAACCGCACAGGATCATCTTTGGAAACAGAGACTTCTCGCAAGAGACCTGTGTAGAGGTGCTGCATGGCTGTCGTCAGCTCGTGCCGTGAGGTGTTGGGTTAAGTCCCGCAACGAGCGCAACCCTTACTCGTAGTTGCCACCCGCAAGGGGGAACTCTACGAGGACTGCTCCGGATAACGGAGAGGAAGGTGGGGATGAGGTCAAGTCAGCATGGCCTTTATGTCCAGGGCCACACACGTGTTACAATGCGCGCCACAAAGCGTTGCAAACCCGCGAGGGGGAGCTAATCGCAAAAAAGCGCGCTCAGTTCGGATTACAGTCTGCAACTCGACTGTATGAAGCTGGAATCGCTAGTAATGGCGCATCAGAACGGCGCCGTGAATACGTTCCCGGGCCTTGTACACACCGCCCGTCACATCACGAAAGTGGGCTGTACTAGAAATCGCCGTGCCAACCGCAAGGAGGCAGGCGCTCAAGGTATGACTCATGATTGGGGTGAAGTCGTAACAAGGTAGCCGTAGGAGAACCTGCGGCTGGATCACCTCCTTTCTAAAAGAAAAGGGAGCACGACCTGTTTCGGTTACAGGTACGACTCTCCAACGGCCTCTCACGGGGCCGGCTCGGTTTTCTCAATGCCCGGTTCGAGCAATCGTCCCGGGAGTAACCGACGGGTTCTGGCCTGTCTCATTCGATGTCATCGAGTTTGCTGTAGACAAACGCAAGCCCCGGTTCGATTCCATCGGACCGGGGCTTTTTCTTTTTCCGCCTGCCAGACAAATGTTTCGTTCCGCTAAAGACTACGCGACCAGAATCAATACGTGCTGGCGCTGGTAGGCGAGCCGAGAACGATCCTGAACTGCGATTCCTAAACACTGTCGGGCAACAACCGCTCTTGTTCCACCCCCGGTATGGGGCGGCGCCACCGGGGGCAGGCTCCTGATCGCTGGCTACTTGATCGGCTCGATGGAATGTACGGCGATCGTATTCGTTTTGGGATCGAGCACGCCGGTTACCTTGGCCTTTTCGCCGACGTGCTTTTCGGCAAGTTCCTGGTTGTCGAGTCTGTAGACCTTGTTTTTCACCTGCAGCACGAATACGCCGCCGAGGTATTTCACGCAGTAGCGAGCGCATTCGGCCGGCGTTGTTCCGACGTCTCTTCTCTTCATCATTTCGGCGTGCGAGCGGCTCAGCGAATGCACGTTCAAAGCGCATTGCGAATCCCCGATTTCTCCGCGGAACACCTGCTCGCGTTCGCCGGCGCTGATGCAGCCGAGGCCCGCTACGCAAACAAACACCATGGTTGCCCACCGCGATCTCTTGCTGATCATCGTTCCTCCCCCCTCAATTTCTCACGAACCGCGTCCTCGCTCCTGCGCTTCAAGCCTGTTGAATCCCAGGAGCAAGCTCACGGCACTACAACAAACTTCATATGCATCCCCTCGTGGTCCGGACCGCAAAGCACGGTGCAAACCACGACGTACTCCCCCACCTCTGTGGGAGCCGTCAGAACAAACTCTTGCGCGCCCGGGTTTAACAGCAGATCCCACCCGGGAACTCGCGACCGGTCTTTGGCGCGCAGCAGCGCGAACCCGTGGATGGAGCCATCTCGATTCCTGTTTTTGGCCTTGATTGCCGTGATGCGCAGAGTGACCGGCTCGCCCGCGTGCACCGTGATGACCGGATCCGCTTTCCCGGCAATCTTGTAGCGGCTGTCGTGGTCAGCTAGCACGTCGATCACTTGCGGGGACTGAGGCCGCGCGGAATGTGGAAAGACAAGCAGCGACAGGATCGCGGCAAGCATGCGGCCACATCGCTGGGCATTGCTGATTGGCCTACTCCCCGCAAGGCGCATTTCGAGGCTCCTATTGGGTCATGTACCGCAGGACCAGACGCATGTCTTCGTCGGTGATCGTTGCCCGCACCCGCATGTGCCGCACGATCGTGGCCATCATCCGTGGCGGGAATTTGTGCGGATACTGGTGGCAGCGCGAACAGTTGGTGTGAAATCGCTTTTCGCCCTCGACCCGCTCGGTTTCCTCGTCCTGCTGCTTGGTCGCAGCCTGGGAAGCCGTGCCCGTGGAGCGCTTGCTACCCTCATTGCCTCCTGCGGCCCCGGCGAACAGTAAAATACCAACCGCCAGGCCGAGCATCCCTGAACGAATCCAGCGTTGGGCCGTCATTTGCTGCCTCCATGCCCCAGCGGGAGGGCAAGCCGGGCTGTCAGCCCAAGGGTCCAGATATTCCCGTTTCCTTGCGCTGAAAATTGTCTGCCATAGCTGCTCACAAACCGGATATCGTCGCGGAAGTAGTAGTTCAGTCCGAATTCGAACGCGTTGGTGTCCGCTCCAGGCAGGACATCACTCTCTCCGAGGCCGGCAAAGAACTGTTGCATGCGGGCGACTGCCTGGACATTGCGAAGCCTATTTCGCCACTTGGGTGCCTGACTCAGCCGGTACGCCGATTCGATCCAGTAGCCGCCTCCGTCGTGCGAGCGCGCATACTCGGCGCGAATGTCGAGCGGAATCGGTGACGGCTGCCATTCAAAATGAAGCCCAAAGGCGTTCGTGCGACTCTCTTGAAGAAGATGTTGAAACGATCCGCCGAATTCCAGTCGCGGCCCGGGCAAGAAGATCCCGGCGCGGCCGCCAACACTCCGATCCGATTCCATATGGCTCACTCCGCTGTGCGCGGAGAAGTACGCGGCATAGTTCACTTCGAGGCCCGGCGCAGCGTCAAATCCCCCGCGCAACATCGCCCCCGTCCCGGCGCCATATTCGCTCGCGCCGATCGGCAAGATCAGCGGATCAGTTTGCAGATTGCGAATCCAGATGGGATAGAGCCGCTCGTTGTAGATCCCGAAGGGGACCAGGTAACGGCCGGCGCTCACGGTCACATAGCGGTTGGCGATGTAGTCGAGTTGGAGGTAATCAACATTCTTCTCCACCACGCCCTTGAACCCGCTGCCTCCCGGTGGCGGAGATAGATCGGCCTCGATCGTTCCGCGCGTTTCGATCAGCCAGTTTTGCCCAATGGGAACCAGCAAGAGCGGAGAAATGAGCGGACCCAGATGTGGCGTCCCACCCTCAAATGTCGTGATGAAACCCGAACTGATCGTGAAAACCGGGATCGGAGACGCCGTCGCGGAATCTTGCGCTTGCGACTGGGCGCGCAGGGCCGGAGCGATGAATAGCACGACGCAAGAAGCGAACACCGTGAGCTTCGTCCACGCAGGCAGTGCCGCGGTGTGAGCGCGCCGATGGTGATCCCGGCACTGAGGCCTTGCAGGCCTCGCGCGCTTGGCCGAATTCACATATGCAAACAACATCCTTCGTCTCCGATTTGGCCTGAACTCAGAGTTGATTCTTAGTTGGAACCACCAATCGCGAATATCCGCACGCTAACAGCGGTATACGGGGAGTGTCAATTTGCGGGGCTGACATTCATGCTTCGAGTGTATTAGCTGTTACGTAACATCGTTTCCGCGCCAGAAATCGCCGGTACGGGACGCGCGTTACGGGACGCTGTCCTTGGGGGACAGAACCAGTCCTGCACCAAGTACGAAAATCGGCTTTCCGGCCAGTTATCTCGGAAATGAGAAAGCCCCAATTCCAGGGTTATGGAATGGGTGGGAAGCAGCGGCGGCGTTCTTGCCGGGCCGCTTACTGCTTGGGCCTTTCGAACAGCTCGACGAAGGCGCCGGTATCCGGATCGCGGACCATCACGACGCGGTAGCCGCCGGTCATGGTCACGATGCCGTCGGACACGATGGTGATGCCCGCGCCCTTCAGCCGCGTGAACAGCCGATCCAGATCGCTAACTTCCAATCCCATATAGCTCACGCCGATATCCGTGATGCTATACGGCGCCACCGCCTTCTTGCGGTTTTGAAACTCGACGATCTCGAAACGCAGGCGCGCCTTCGTGTCGGCCGCCTCCGCGAATGTCCCGTTGACGATGCGCAGAATGTTGCCGTGGCCGCCGATCGCGGAGTCCAGAAAATCGCCGCTGGCCCACGTCATCGGATTGGCGGGCCATTGCTCCCCGAGCAAGCCTCCGTAAAACGCCTGGGCCTTTTCCGCATCCAGGATCACCAGTCCGATATGGTTGAATCCGGGCGGATCGGCGGGCCGTGCCGGCCGCGTGTCCGTCGCCGGCGCGGCGGCGCGCTGGTTGACGATTTCCACGTCCATCCCGTCGGGATCCTGAATGTAGGCCATGCTGCCCTTGGTTTCTCCGGGAAGCGCCACCAGCTTCCCCTCCCAGGTCCGCGGCCGGAGCATTCCGGCGGCCTTCAACTGCGACCACATCTGATCGATGTCGGGCACCGTCAGGTCGATGTGACTCATGCCGGGGTCCCAAGCGTTCCCGCTCGCCGCGTTCTTGCGCGGGATCCCCCGGAATTCGCGCAGATACAGCGTGAACGGCTTCCCGGAAATATTGCTGTCGAGCGTGAACTTCGCCATGCGCGACTCGACGCCCCGGGTGCCGTGGATCCGGTTCATCACCTCATCATTGCGCCACGATGAATTCACGCCCTCGGCAGGCACGAATCCCAGCGCCTTGTAAAACGCGACGGACTTGTCGAGATCCCCCACCATGCGGCCGTCAAACGCCACGCCGATCACGTGCCCCGGCCCGCTGTTCACGAGCGACGCCGCCGCCGGCTCGCCCGTCCCTTGCGAAAATCCCACCGTCGCGGCCCCCAGCAACAGCACGCACACAAACACCGCCACTTTCCAATCAATGAACTGCGCGGATGGTTTTCTCATGCATCCCCCAAAGCGATTCCGTGGTTTTGCGCGGTATGTGTAACACCTTTTCCGTTGGTCGTCCAGTCGGGAAGCCGCTGAGCGACGGAAATTCCCGTTGTCACACACGCTATTTCCCTCCGCGCGCGCCGCAGGTTTTGTAGCGGCCGGTCCCGCTGGGCGGGACCGGGCAGCCTTTCGTGCGCCGGACCGTGTCCCTCTACGGCCCGGGAACGAAGATTTCTCGGGGGGCTGCGATTTCCGCGTGGCGCTGCTCGGTCGTAACCCGGAAGCCGCGCAATTCACCCTTGTGCTTCCCGCTGCGCGTGGTGGTGAAGGTCAGAAAATACTGGTTGTGAAGCACCATGTCCAATTGGTCCAGAAACGGCGCAAAGGAGATGGGAGTCTCCAGACCCTGGAAGAACGATTCGCCTCCGGTCGCGTCGGTCATCTGCGCGAGGTTGCTCTGGCCGTAGTTCGTGCGAAACAGGTTGCGGGCGGCGCGCCCGGCGCCCCGCGCGTACAGCGTGTGGATGAGGATGCCCGCCTTCTGCGCCTTCTCGATCGTCAAGGTCACATCGGAGCTGAAAGGATCGCCGCGGAAGCGGTCGATGCCGTCGCCTATCACGAGAATCTCGCGCCGCGCCGTGCTCGCCGGCCATTTCGACATCAGGTCCATCAACGAAAAATAAAGGCTGGTGGATGCGGAAGCCTGGCCGAACGTGATGCGCAGCTTCTTGGATACCGCATCGTGGTCGGCGCTGAAGGCCGATACTTCCTGCGCCCGCCCTTCATTGGCGTAGAAAATACCGACGCGCGTGCTCTTTGATTGCGATCGTATGAACTTCCGCAGATCGTCGAACTGGTTGCCGACGCTGGTATCGGTGACGTCGTCGATCAGGATGGCCAGGTCCAACGCGGCGCGCTCGCCCTGCGCCGCGACCCATCCGGTCACGTCCTCGCGCACGCTGCCGGTATGCACGATCACGTCTTCCTTGCTGACCGCGGGCGGCGCGGTAAAACTCGGCCCGAGAACCGCCACCACCGTGGTCACCGGTACTTTCGCGGAAGCTGTCTTCTGCTGCGCCGAAGCAGGCAGCGCCATAAGCAGAACCAGGGTGAAAGCAAACCAAGAGAAAGAAAGCAGGCCCGCATGTGATTTGCGCAATTTCGTCATGTTCGGATCCTCCATTGAAGGGATGCCCGAGCCGGGGAAAAGGATACCAACTCGATGGTAGCCCCAAGGGGCGACGCGCCGGAACACGGGATCACGCGCCCGGGCGCACCTCCGCCGTGGGAAGAAAACGCGGCGGCTTGCGCCCGCGCGTGGCCTGCTCGAAGGCGTACGCGATCCGGATCAGCTTCGGCTCGCTCCACGCCCGCCCGAAAAACGAAAGCCCCACCGGCAGCCCGAACACAAATCCCGCCGGCACGTGGATATTGGGGTAGCCCGCCACGGCCGCCAGCGACGAGCTGCCGCCCGTATCGTGATCCCCGGTGATCCAATCGGTCAGCCAGATGGGACCGGCGGTCGGCGCGACCAGCGCATCGAGCCGGTGCTGCTCCATCGCCGCGTCAATTCCCTCCGCGCGCGTCAGCCGGTGATTCTTTTCCAGCGCGTCCCGGTACTTTTTCTCGGTGAGCGGGCCCTTCGCCTCCGCCTTGACGAAAAGATCCTGCCCGAAATAGGGCATCTCCTTATCGCGATTCCGCTCGTTGAATTCGATGATCTCCTGGAGCGAATGCACGGGCGCCTTGGGCGCCTGCGCGGCCAGATACGCGTTCATGTCCGCCTTCAATTCATAGAGCAGCACTTCCATTTCGGAGTCATCGAATTTCCCCAGCGACGCGATTTCCACCGGGTCGATGATCACCGCACCCTCGCTCTTCATGGCCTCCAGCGCCGCGTCCAGCATCCGGCCGGCGCCCTCGCCAAAATCGAACGTCTTCCGCACCACGCCGATCCGCGCCCCGCGCAACCCGGCGCGATCCAAAAACGCCGTGTAATCCGCCGGAGCTTTCCCGCGAGAAGCCTCCGTGGCCCGGTCGTCGGAATCCGCGCCGGCCAGCGCTCCCAGCAGGATGGCCGCGTCGGCGACGCTGCGGCACATCGGGCCGGCCGTGTCCTGGCTGTGCGCGATGGGAATGATGCCCGCGCGGCTCACCAGCCCGACCGTCGGCTTGATTCCTACAATCCCGTTGGCCGAAGACGGGCAGACGATCGACCCATCGGTCTCCGTGCCCACGGCGATCGCGCACAAGTTTGCCGCAGCCGCCGCGCCCGACCCCGAGCTCGACCCGCACGGATTGCGGTCCAGCGCATACGGATTGTGCGTCTGCCCGCCGCGCCCGCTCCAGCCGCTCGAGGAATGCGACGACCGCAAATTGGCCCACTCGCTCAGATTCGTTTTTCCCAGAATCACCGCCCCCGCCTGGCGCAGCCGCCGCGCCACCCCGGAATCGTTTGCGGGCGTAAACCCCAGCAGGGCCAGCGACCCGGCCGTGGTCATCATGCGGTCGGCCGTGCCGATGTTGTCCTTGATCAGCACGGGAATCCCGTGCAGCGGCCCCCGCGGTCCCTGCGCCTTGCGCTCCGCGTCGAGCGCTTCGGCGATCTCCAGCGCGTCGGGATTCAGTTCGATGACCGAGTGCAGCGCCGGGCCGCTCCGGTCGATCTCCGCAATCCGCTCCAGATACTTTTCCGCCAGAGCCCGCGCTGTAAAATTCCCCGACTTCATCCCGGCCTGCAAATCCGCAACGCTCGCTTCGTCCAGCTCGAACGGCTTCACGTCCGGCGCCGGAGGTTCGCCGCCGGCCCCGTGCGCCAACGCCGGCAGCGCCAGCGACCCCGCTCCCATCTTCAGCCCCGCCGCCAGAAAACTTCGCCGCGTCGGCCGGTTCACATCTTCGTCCGGGCTTCTCTTAGGGCGCATCGAAAATCACTCTTCCTTTGGGGATGCCGCTTTCTCCATCCCCGGCCAGTCTGCTCCCGCCGATTGTAAGCAACTCCCCGCCGGAATTCACCTCTTCTGGTTTTCAGTTCCGCTGCGGCACGCTGCCACATCGTGTGATGACGCGCACCTCCACCTGTGACGCCCCTCACTGTGCTCCCCCGCGTTCCGACGCTATGCTATTCGCCCAAGCGTAACACCAGGGAATAACTCGGATTTCGACACACGTGTGAGGGAGGGGAGGTCCCAACAACATGCGACAAGACATCCTGGAAAAAACGGGCGACTATATCGCCCAGTCTGCTGATAAGGCTTCTCGGGGCGCGGCCGCGGTGGTGGACGTGGTCGAGGACGGCATGGAAATGGCCAAGAGCGCGGCGCGCCAGGGCCGCCAGGCTGCCGAGGACGCGCTCGACGGCGCTGCCCGCCGCATTCGCCGCCACCCGGTACAAACCGTCGTGGCCATCGGCGCGGTGGCTTTTGGCGCCGGCATGTTGATCGGCCGGCTCCTCAAGCGACGCTAGCCGGCACAGCCGTGCACGGCCCGCTCTTGCACCGGCATCTTGGCCCTCCCCGGCTCGGGGTACTCACTGGGGTCCCCGATTCCAGCGCACGATTGACTGTGGGGCGCTCCGTTGCTATAAGTTCGGCTGACATGTGCTATCCGCCTTATAAAACGCCCCACGTGTTCAATCTTCCCTCATTCGGCGAAAGCAGCAAGAAGTGTCTCAGGAATGAACGCAGTGGGAATCCGCGTGCTCCGGATAGTGGATGCAATCATAAAACAGGGGGCGCCCATGAGTTCCCGCCATCGGCTTCTTATCGGGATCCTGGCAGGCATCGCAGTTCTGGTCTTGTTGGTTGGCATCATACGGTATCGACGAAGAGAAACGCAGGAGTGGAACACTTTCCTGGTCGGGGATCCCCGCGCCGGCGCGCAAATCTTCCAGCAGAAGCGGTGTAGCAGTTGCCACGCCATTCTGGGCGCCGGGCCCACGCTGGCTCCTGATCTCGGCTTGCGCGGAGCCGCCGGCTCCACCATGGCCAATCTGGCCACGCAGATGTGGAACCACGCCCCGCGCATGTGGGAAACCATCGACCACAACAAGGTGCCCTATCCTCAATTCAGCCGCGAGGACATGGCCAACCTGTTTGCCTACCTCTACGTGACCTGTTACGACGACGAATCGGGTAACGCCGCGCACGGCGAAATCCTGTTCACGCAGAAGGGATGCATCCGCTGCCACTCCGTCGGCGACGGCGGTGGCACCGTCGGCCCCAATCTGCGCGACACCGGCCCCGTGGATACGCCCATCTTCTGGACGCAAACCATGTGGAACCACGCCCCCGCCATGCAAGCGCACATGAGCGAACTCAAGATCGCCTGGCCTCAATTTGACGGCGAGGAGATGAACGACCTGCTGGCCTATGTGCGCCAGGAACGCGGCGGAACCGAACAGGAGGCGCAGCTCCTCCCCGCCAACCCGCGCCGCGGCTGGAACCTGTTCCAAAAGAAAGGGTGCATCACCTGCCACGCCATCCGCGGCGTCGGCGGCACAGTGGGTCCCGACCTCGGCGCTGGTCGCCCCTTGCCGCGCAATCTCACCCAGATGGCCGCCCGCATGTGGAATCACTCCCCGGCCATGTGGACGGCCATGAAGGACAAGGGCATCCAGCGCCCCACCTTTGCCGGACAGGAGATGGCCGACCTCATCGCCTTCCTGTACAGCGTGCGCTATTTCGAAATGGGCGGCTCCCCGGTGATCGGCGAGGCCCTGTTCAGCGAACGCAAGTGCAGCCGCTGCCACGGCGCCGATGGGCGCGGCGGCGACATCGGCCCCAACTTGCGGAAGCGCAGCGGGCCCTTGACCCCGGTGACCTTCGCGCTGGCCCTGTGGTCCCATGGGCCCCGCATGTACACCAAAGCCCAGGAGCTGGGCATCGGCTGGCCCGCGCTGAACGAGGGCGATCTGAGCCATTTGCTGGCGTTTCTGAACAGCACCCCAGCCGTCGCACACAACTGAACGCGGGCGGGTGTGTCCGGCCTAGGCCGTGGTCCGTGTGTCGCGCAGCACCGCGATGCACGGGCGCGAGCCTTGTGCGAGCGGAGCCTCCCTCAGCCATGCTAGAATCACCAGGACGCCGCGCTAGAATCGTCCCCCCGCCGATGCTAAAATGGGAGACGTTCGGCATCGGCGCCGAAGCAACGTTGTACCTGCCAGTCCGTTGGGCCTGTAGCTCAGGTGGCTAGAGCGCACCCCTGATAAGGGTGAGGTCGGTGGTTCAAGTCCACCCAGGCCCACCAGCCTTCGCCTGCTGTGCAGGCTTCGGCTCGGCGGGCCATTGCGAGGGCGAAGGCTGCCGCGCCGCAGCCTGAAGGGCGGAGGCGGGCGTTGCATTCACGAGTTTCGGCTCGACGAGCCAGTTTACTGCCTCGATCGTCATGACCTACGTGTACATCCTTCAAAGCATCGAAAACCCAGAGCGCCACTACGTCGGAGCCACCAGCGACTTACGCGCTCGTTTGCAGAAGCACAATGCAGGCGAGGTATCGCACACGTCGAAATACTTGCCCTGGATCATCAAAACCTATCTCGCATTCGCCGACGAGGAACGCGCCTTCGCATTCGAGAAATATCTCAAGTCCGCTTCAGGCAGAGCCTTTGCGAAAAAGCGTCTTTGACGGGACGGAGAGCACTCCTCTACCTTCACCTGCGACCATCAAAATAAACTTCCGCCTATCCGGCCTTGACTCGTTGTGCGACAAATGATTCGATGTTGGCCTCGCATGGGAGGGCGTTTCGTGGCTTACATTTTTCACCAGGATCAACTGCCGAGGCTGGTGTCCGTCGTTCCCGGCCGGGAGCGCACGTTTTTCGTCAACAAGGAACTCACCCACATCGACGATATGCTCTGCGGCATCATGCGCTACACCAAGGGCGCGGCCTCTCCCTACCATCTCCACGCCAATTGCGAGCACTTCTACTTTATCTTCGAGGGCGCCGGCACCGTGGAAACCGAGGACGGCGTCCAGCCGGTCGGACCCGGCTCGATGATCTTCATCCCCGCCGAAGACAAGCATCGTCTGCGGGCCATCGAACCCCTCTTCTACTTCGAGTTCCAGGCCCCCAACCGCTTCCAGACCACCATCCTCGACGGCACACCCGAAGATCTGCTGTGGGAACGCATCGACGGCGGCGTGTGGAAGCAGAGCTGATCGCGCCGGCAAATTGCCCGGCCCAAAAGGATCTCCGTCATGGCCATCACGCATATCGAAACAAATAAGATTCCGCGGACGAAGCTCCCCGGCTCCGGCGAGTTCGCCGAAATCCTGAACAACCAGCTCTGCGGCGCCAAAAACGTCGTCGCCACCCTGCACTGGCTCCGCCCCGGCGATCACCTCGACGCGCGCGGTGATCCCAACACGCATCAGCTCATCTACCTGATGGAAGGCGAGGCCACCATCGTCCTCAACGCCCAGGAACATCGCGTGGCCAAAGGCGCCGGCGTCTACCTCGGCCCCTCGGAATCCGCCACCATTCACCACGCCGGCGCGGCACCCCTGAAACTCTTCCACCTGGTCGTTCCCAAACTTCCGAGCTGAGAGAGCGCTCGGGCCGCCTCGAATTTCTGATTGGAAAGCGCGCGCGGAAAAAGTATGGTGGAAACCGTCGGGCGTCTGCCCGGCCGGATGAAATGACGTGCAGGCCACCCCCTCGAATCCGAGCGGCCTTTTGCGCGGCGCGAGCCAGCGCTCGCGGTTTTATAACGCCGCCGCGGATCTGCTGGGCCGCCCTCTGTCGGCAGGCCGCGGCGAAAAAATCGCGCTGATTGACGACGCCGGCAGCTACACCTATGCGGCGCTCGCCCAACGCGTCCATCGCT
>JAIQGD010000078.1:19965-34308 GCA_020072765.1 Terriglobia bacterium | reverse complement strand
GACGCTGAACGTGATTACGCAGGCCACCATCAATCTGATTCAGTAAACGTGCGAAGGGCGGGGCGCTGGGCGGGCGCGCCGGCAGCAAGCGGTACAGCCGCAGCGCGCTCGCATAGGCGAGATGGCCTTCATGAGAGCTTTCACATTCTAAGGCGCTCGTGCTGCGCGGGGGGCGGTGCGCGTAGCGCGTCCTTCGCTGACGAGCGCGAGAAGTCCTCGGAATCCAGGCAGTTGCCACTGGACCAGATTCGTCCCGGTCGAAGCGCCGAAGCCGAAAAAGCGCGGCAAGCTGCTGCTGGTGGTGAGCGCGGTCTTGCTGGCCGCGCTGGGAGCGGCCGGCTGGCTATGGCACCGGTCCGCGGCGGCACAGTCTCAGCAAGAGACGAATGCGGACACCGAGGTCAAATCAGTCCTCCACCTGGAAAGTTTCGTCGTCAACCTGCCCGGCACGTCGGAAAACGGCTATTTGCGGATCGGAATCGATCTCGGCCTGGGAATCGAGACCCTGGATGGCGAAAAGCAGAAGCCGTTTGTGGGCCGGGTGCGCGACACGATCTTGAGCTCACTCGGGACGCGCACGGTGGAGGAACTGTTGACGCAAGAAGGAAAGGCCAAATTGAAGAGGGACATTCTTCAGGCGATCAACGAACGCGTTCCGGAGATTGAGTGCAGGGAAGTCTATTTCACGGAACTTCTGGTGCAGCACTGACCCATGACTCAGCCCGACGCCCAGTCCGTTGCCGACACGCCCGCGAATACCGGCGCTTCCCACAATCCGTGGGACCGGCTGCTGTACGTTCCGGCCGCGGTGTCGGTGGAAGTGCCGGTCGCAGGCTTGACGGTGGGCGATCTGTTTCGGCTGGAGAAGGGATCGATTGTGGCCGCCGACCAGTTGGTGGTCTCCAATGTGCCGATGCGGGTCGGAGGCAGGCTGATTGCCTGGGGCGAGTTTCAGGTGGCGGGCGAATACCTGGCGGTGCGCGTGGCGGAACTGGCATGAAGACGATGGCCGCGAAAGATGCACGGCAGCCCGGCTGTGTTCCGGCCGCAGGGGGAGCATGGACGGGTTTGCTGCGCGCGGGGTTGGAGCGGCTGGCGCGGTGGTCGCGGAGCAGGGTGTGGCGGCGGGAGCCGCGGCGGTTGCGCGTGTGCGAGACGCTGTCGCTCGGCAACCGCGGCTTCCTGGCCGTCGTGGGTTACCAGGAGCAGCGATTCCTCGTTGGCGGCACCCACACCTCAATTGCCCTGCTGGCTCAACTGTCCTCGGCGCCGCAAAGCGAACCGCAGCCGGCGGAAGGTAAAGAGTAGGGCCCGTAATCCCCGGCCCGATCGAGCACACTCATGGCACTGCTGCGAAGAATGATGGGAGTCACGTGCGGCGCCGCACTTCTCGCGGTTGCGCCGGTGGCCACGGCCGCGCCGCAGCAGTCCTTGCCGGGAATTCCGATCAAGATTCCGCCCGTTTCCGATACCGCCACGTGGACGATCGTCATTGTCCTCACGCTGCTGACCATTCTTCCGGCGCTGCTGCTTTCGATGACGCCCTTTGTGCGCATCATGATCGTATTCCATTTTCTGCGGCAAGCGCTGGGCACGCAGAACACCCCGGCAAATCAGACGCTGCTCGGCCTGGCGCTTTTCCTCACGTACTTCCTGATGCAGCCGGTCGCCTTGCAGATCCACCGGGTGGCCGTTGCGCCTCTGGAGCAGCATCGCATCACGGCGATGGAAGCGGTGGAGCGCGCCTCGGGTCCGCTGCGCGACTTCATGCTGAAGTTCACGCGGGAGAAGGATCTGGCGCTGCTGACGGAAATGGCGCAGATTCCGCGCCCGCACAATCCGGCCGAACTCCCCATGCGCGTGGTGATTCCCGCGTACATCCTTTCGGAAATGAAGGCCGGGTTTCAGATCGGCGCCGTGCTGTTTTTGCCCTTCATGGTCGTGGACATGGTGGTGGCGGCGGTGACGACTTCGGTCGGGATGCTGCAGCTTCCGCCCGTGATCATTTCCACGCCGCTGAAAATTCTGCTGTTCGTCGTGGCGGACGGCTGGAACCTGGTGGTGGGCTCGTTGTTGAAAAGTTTTTCGTGAACGCCCGGAGGGAGGAGGTGTCCCATGTCCATGAGTGAAGTGATTGACCTGACGCGGCGCACGCTGGAGGCCGCGTTTGTCGTCAGCGCGCCGATTCTGGGCGCGGCCATGGTGATGAGCGCGCTGATCAGCGTGGTGCAGGTCCTGACGTCCATGCAGGACGCGACCCTATCCACGGTGCCGCGGATCGCCGCCGTGGGGGGCTTCGCGTTTTGGCTGACGCCCTGGATGATGCGCAAGCTTGTGATGTTTACCGTCGCGCTGTTCAGTGACTTTCGCCACTGGGCGCGATGAGGCTGCGAGGGAAGCGTGTTCGGAACGTTTCTGAGCCACGCGTTGCTGGTCGCCATCCGGGTGGGCGGATTGATGACCTTCGCGCCATTCTTTGGCCATGCGGCCTTGTCTCATTACGTCAAGGCCGGTCTGACGGTGTTCCTCACCGTGCTCCTGCTGCCCGTGTACGCGGCGGCGACAGGACCTTCGGCGACGAGCGTGGGCGGTTGGGTCGCCATGGCGCTCGGCGAACTGGCCCTGGGCATGATCGCCGGCTTCACGACCCAGTTCGTGTTTCAGGGCATGGCGCTGGCCGGGCAGGTGATCGGCTTCCAGTTCGGATTTTCTTTGGTCAACATCATCGATCCGAATTCGCAGGTGGAGACGACCGTGCTGTCGTCGCTGCATGAGCTGTTCGCGCTGCTCGTGTTTATGCAACTGGGCGTGCACCGGTGGCTGTTGCGCGCGGTCGGAGCCAGTTTCCGCATGATTCCCGCCGGGAGTTTGGCCGCCACGCCGCCGCCTGCTGACGCGCTGCTGCGCGCCGCCGGCGCGATGTGGGTGGTCGGGGCCGAGATCGCCTTCCCGGTGCTGTTGGCGACGATGCTCGTGGATCTCACGGCTGGGTTCCTGACCAAGGCGGCGCCGCAATTCCCGGCGATGTTTGCGGGCATCTCGGCCAAGGTCCTGATTGGACTGGCCGTGCTGTACGGAGTGGTGGCCTTCTGGCCGGGCGTGCTGGAGCGCTATTTTCTGCGCGCCCTGACAAACCTGGAAAGCCTGCTGACGCTGGCGCACTGAGGAAGCCGAGCCATGGCCGACGAGCAACGAACCGAACGAGCGACGCCCCGCCGGAGGAAGAAGGCGCGCGAGCGCGGCCAGGTGGCGCGGAGCCGGGATCTTTCCTCGGCCCTCGCTCTGCTCGGCACCGCGGTGCTGCTCCGCTGGGTGCAAGGCGGATGGGTGACGGCGTGGCGCGACATGCTGCGGCACCTGCTCTCGGTGGCCAATCAAGGAGATATCGGGGTTGTGACGCCCCTGGTGAACTGGACGGCGTGGGGAGCGGTGCGATGGGCAGCGCCACCGCTGGCGCTGGCCTGGAGCGTCTCCGCGCTGGGTTTGCTCGCGCAGGGAGGGTTCTTGTTGTCGCCGCAGGCGCTGGAGCTGAAATGGGAGCGCTTCAATCCCGTGAACAATCTGTCGCGAATCTTTTCGGTCGGGGGGCTCAGTCCGATGCTGAAGTCGCTGATCCCGGCGGGATTTCTGGTGTACCTGGCCGCGGCGCTGCTGTCGCGCGAGTGGATGCAGCTGATCCATTCCTCGCAGATGGGACTGGCGCGGGCGCTGCCGTGGTTCGCCGCGCTGCTGTTCGAGTTCTCCTGGAAAGGTGGGATCGTGCTGCTGCTGTGGGCCGGCGTGGACTACACCTTGCAGCGGTGGAATTACGAGCGGTCGTTGCGCATGAGCAAGCAGGAAGTGCGCGAAGAGTACAGGGACCTCGAAGGGAATCCGGCCACGCGCGGGCGGATCCGGCGGCGGCGCCGCGAGATGCGCCGCCGGTTGATGCTCCGGCAGGTGGCTCGCGCCACCGTGGTGATTACCAACCCGGACGAATACGCGGTCGCGCTCGAATATGTCCCCGAAAAGATGGGGGCGCCCTTGGTGCTGGCCAAGGGCCGCGGCGCGCTGGCGCAAAAGATCAAGCGCGAGGCCCGCTGGCACGAAGTTCCCATCGTCGAGAATCCGCCGCTGGCACAGGCGCTGTACCGCACCGTCGAAATTGGAGGAACCATTCCCGCCAAGCTCTACAGCGCGGTGGCCGAGGTGCTGGCGTTCATCTACCGCGCGCAGGCGCGCGTCCGTGCCGAGGCGGAGAAACGATCCCGTCCAGCCAGCGGGCCCACGGCTCCGGGCGCACCCGGAAGCGGGCGCGCGAATCCGGCGGCGGGATAGCGAAGAGCCATGGCGAGCGCTTCCACGGCAACGGTTGCAGCGGCGGGCGGGGGCCACGACCGGTTTCTTCCGGTGGCGGCCGTGGCCATTGTGTTTGTGATGATCGTCCCCGTCCCGGCGTTCTTGCTCGACTTGCTTTTGGCCACGAGCATCACGCTGGCGGTCCTGGTTCTCCTCAGCTCCCTGCAGATTCTGCGGCCGGTGCAGTTCTCGGTCTTTCCGACGTTGCTGTTGCTGCTGACCCTGTTCCGGCTGTCTCTCAATCTTGCCAGCACGCGCCGCATTCTGCTGCACGGCAACGAAGGTACGGCCGCGGCGGGGCACGTCATCGAATCGTTCGGGCAATTCGTCGTGGGAGGCAACTACGTCGTCGGCTTCGTCGTGTTTCTGGCGCTGGTCGCCATTCAGTACTTGGTGATCAACCACGGAGCGGTGCGCACGGCCGAGGTCACCGCGCGATTCACTTTGGACGCGTTGCCCGGCAAACAGATGGCCATCGATGCGGACCTCAACGCGGGCCTGATCGATGAGCGGGCCGCCCGCGCTCGCCGGGAGCAGATTTCGCGCGAAGCCGACTTTTACGGAGCGATGGACGGCGCCGCGCGCTTCAGCCAGCGCGATGCCTTGGCCACGATTCTGATCACCGCCATCAACATCATCGCCGGCTTCCTGATCGGCGTGTTTCAGCTGGGCATGCCGTTTCAGGAGGCGCTGGCGACCTACACGATTCTGACGGTGGGCGACGGGCTGGTGACGCTGATCCCCTCGCTGCTGGTTTCGGTGGCCGGCGGCATCGTGGTCACGCGCGCCTCGTCGGATGAGCCGATCGGAATGGATGTGTACCGCCAGCTTCTGTCCAAGCGCCGCACGCTCTACATTGCCGCCGGCGTGATGAGTACGCTGACGTTGATTCCCGGCCTGCCCAAGTTCTCTTTTCTCGCGCTGGCCGGCGGACTGGCCCTTCTCGGGTACCGCGCGCGGGAAACCGCGCCTGTTCCGGCGGGCAAGGAAGCCGAGCTCGAACGAAAGCCGGGCATGCAGGAGCAGTTGGAATCGCTGTTGAAGTTGGACGAGATCAGCGTGGAAGTGGGCTATGGGCTGATCGCCCTCGTGGACCAGAAGCAGGGCGGGCAGATGCTGCCGCGCATTCGCGCGCTGCGCCGCCATCTGGCTTCCGAGCTGGGCTTCATCGTGCCGGCCATTCATATCACCGACAACATGAAGCTGAAGCCGCGGGAATACGTCGTGCGGTTGCGCGGCGTCGAGATTGCGCGCGGCGAGACCTATCAGGATTGGCTGCTGGCCATCAGTTCCGACGCTTCTCCGCCGCCGATCGAGGGGGTGGAGACGCGCGAACCCGCCTTTGGCGTGCCGGCGCGATGGATTCCCGCCAATTTGCGGGACGTTGCTCTGGGCGCGGGGTATGCCGTGGTCGAGCAGACGTCGGTGATCGCCACGCATCTGGCCGAGGTGGTGCGGCGCCACGCGCACGAGGTGCTGACGCGCCAGGAAACCAAGCGTCTGCTCGATGCGCTGTCGGAAACCCAGCCCAAACTGGTCGAGGAACTCGTGCCGCGCGTGCTCAGCCTTGGCGAGACGGAAAAAGTCTTGCAACAGCTTCTGCGCGAGCAGGTCTCCATTCGCGATTTGCCGTTGATTCTGGAAACGCTGATCGATGCCGCGGCGCTAAACCGCAACCTCGTCCCGCTGGTCGAGGCCGTCCGTCAGGCGCTGGGCCGCGCCCTGGTGCAGCCGCTGTTGCAGGACGACGGCAAATTGAAAGTTCTCGCTCTGGACCCGGCGCTGGAGGACGAAATCAACCGGGCGTTCGAACCTCAGGCTGCGGCCGGAAGTCCGCGGCACGCCGCCCTCCAGACCAGCTTCCTGCGGCGCATGCTGGACGGCCTGCGGCGCGTGGCTGGAGAACAAATCGCCGTGGCCTCGCCGATTGTGTTGTGCGGCAGTCCGGCGCGCTTTCATTTGCGGCGATTGCTGGAGCCGTTTGTGCCGCGCATCGTCGTGCTTTCGCCGGCGGAGATTCCTCCGGTGGTATCGGTGCAGTCGATGGGGATGGTGCAGTGAGCGGGGACAACGTGGTGGCAGCAGCTAACTCGGGAGGATCGCATTGAACGGCGCGGAACCGAAAATATTGCCAGCTATCCTGGCACTGGACGACGCGCAGCGCGAGAAGCTGCTGCTCGAACATCTGCCCCAGGTTCAGTACATCGCGCGCCGCATCCACGACCGGTTGCCGCCGCAAGTCCTTCTGGAGGATCTGGTCCACGCCGGGATTCTGGGGCTGATGGACGCCGTGCGGAAATACGATCCCAGCAAGAATGTGCAGTTGAAGCACTACGCCGAATTCCGGATTCGCGGCGCCATCCTGGATAGTCTGCGGCAGGTGGACTGGAGCCCGCGTACGCTGCGGCGGCAAGCCCGGCGCCTGGAAAAAGCGATCCTGGATTGCAAGGCGCGGCTGGGACGCGACCCCTCCGAGCCCGAGATTGCCGCCGAGCTGCAGATGAGCCTGGAAAGCCTGCAACGCCTGCTCGGTGATTTGCGCGGGCTGGACATCGGCAGCTTGCCATGGGAAAGCAGCGATTCGAGCGGGGAAGATGTCATGGAGGCGCGCGCGGGCTCCGATCAGGAGGATCCCTACCACCAGACGCTGCGTTCGGAGATGCAAGGACTGTTGGAACGCGCCATCGGCGAGTTGCCCGCGCGGGAGCGCGAGGTCCTCGCGCTGTATCACTTCGAGGAATTGACCATGAAGGAGGTCGGAGCGGTGCTGGGCATCGGGGAGTCGCGCGTGTCGCAGATTCACACCGCCGCGCTGCTGCGGCTGCGCGCGACGATGCGCGAACTGCTCCAAAACACCCCGCCGCAGCCCAACGTGCCCGCGGAACCGGCCGAGCCCGGACACCGAAAGTCCACCGAGGAGGCCATCTCGTGGAAAAAATCCTGAGCCAGGAGGAGATCGACCAGCTGTTTCGCGCCGCGCAGGGAGCGGCACCGTCCGCTGCCGCGTCGCTCCAGCGGGTCGTGCAAAACTGCGACTTTCGCGAGGCCGGCCAACTGACCAAGGACCAGGTGCGCCAGGTCACTCTGTTGCACGAAAACTTCGCGCCCAATCTTGCGAATTCCCTGGGCGCCTACCTGCGCGTGGCCTTTGAAATCAGCCTGGTATCGGTCGAGCAGATTGGCTACAAGGATTTCTTGAGCCGCATTCCCGAGCAGACCTATTTTTCCACGGCCCTGCTGATGCCCCTGGAGGAAGTGGCGGCGATTCAGCTCGATCTGCCGGTGACCTACCCGATGATCGATCTGTTGCTGGGAGGGCCCGGGCAAAGCCTGGCCGAGCCGCGCGACCTGACCGAGATTGAGGAACAGATTCTGGAGAGCGTGGTCGCGCTGCTGTGCCGCGAACTCCAGTCCACCTGGCAATTGATCCTGCCGGTGGAATTCACCGTGGGGCAACGGCTCAAGCACGGCCAAATCATGAGCCTGATGCCGGCCGGCGAGCGGGCGCTCAACCTGAGCTTCGAAATTCGTCTCAACGACACGCGCGGCGCGCTCAATCTGGTGTTTCCCGCCGTGGCCTCCAATACCGTGCTGCGAAAACTGGCGCAGCAAGGCGCGGCCAGCCGGCGGAAGCCGTCGGCGACCGATAGCGCCCGGTTGCGCGAGCGCATGCAGGAGGCCCTGCTCACGGTGGAACTCGATCTGGAGAACGTTCCCGTTCGCGTTCGGGATTTCGTCAATCTGCAGGCCGGAGAGATTTTGCCGTTGGGCCATGCACTGCACGAATCCATGTTCCTCACCGTCAACGGCCACAAGGTCTTTGGCGGAACGCCCGTGGGCTGCGGGCCGTTGCGCGGCGCGCTGGTTCGGCAGGTTCTGCCCCCGCTGGAATTGACCGAGAGGGAGCGATCATGAGTTCGGATGTTCCGGAGGTCCGGGCCGTCGATCAGGCCTACACCCAAATTTGGGCCGAGTGCACCTCCCGCGTACTTGATTCGCTGCAATCAGCGCCCTTCGTGGCCACGTCTCGTCCCCCCGCCGCGGCGGAAACGGCTGTGACCGCGGTGGGCGAAAGCCTGTGGGTCCGTTTCAAGGTTTCCGGACGACTAGCCGGGGAGCAGGCCTTTCAGTTCACGAGGTCGGATGGCGTGCGCATGGCCCAGCTCCTGATGTCGGAAACCCTCGATGGGGCCGCCGCGTTTACCGAGAGCCATGCGGATGCCGTCAGCGAGATCTTCCGGCAGTTCGCGGGAATGGCGGCGACGGCGTGCAAGGGCCGCTACGGCGGAGAAGTCGAATTTCACCTGGAGACTCCCAGTCTTCCACAATGGAAGCCGGAACGCAGCGCGGTCTGGATGTTTTCGGCGCCGCAAATTCAGCCTCTCCAATGGACGCTTCTGCTGAGTCCTGAACTGCAAGCAGCTCTGGAAGGTGCCAGCAAGCCAACAGCAGCGCCGCCTCCGCCGCCACGGCCTTCCGCGCCACCCGCGGCGGTGGCTCCATCCGCGCCGCCCGAGTCCGCCCCTGCCGCAGCGCCATTGGCAGTCGCCAACGTGGCGGGCAACCCCGGCGGCCAGGCCAACCTCGACTTGCTGCTCGACGTGAAGCTGGATGCCATGTTGCGGTTCGGCGAGCGGGTGATGCCCTTGCGCGAGATTCTGGAGCTGCGGCCGGGTTCGGTGGTGGAGCTGAACCGGCGGATTAAGGAGCCGGCCGAATTGCTGGTGTCCGGCCGCCTCGTGGCTCGGGGAGAGGTTGTGATTGTGGACGGCAACTACGGGCTCCGCGTCACCGATATCGTGCATCCGCGGGAGCGTCTGGAGTCCGTTTCAACCTGAGGGGTGAGCCGAGCAGCGTTTCCAACTCCGGCGCTGCGGGCCGGAGCCGCTGGACGGGCGGGAGGATCGACGTGGAGTGCCAGAATCCAAGATGCCGGCGCCGAAAATTCCTGCGGCGATTCCTGCGGCCGGGGGAAAGCGAGAGCGTTGTCCTGCAGGGGCGGTGGTATTGCAGCCTGGAATGCTTTGAGCAGGCCATCACGGACGTTTTTGCGCGCCTGATCAAGCTGCCCGATGAACCACTGCCGCGCACGCACCGCGTGCCGCTCGGCCTGCTGTTGCTGGGCCGCGGCCTGATCACCGACGCGCAATTGAAATCCGCGCTCCGGGCTCAGCGCGAGTCCGGCACCGACCGCCTAGGCCGCTGGCTCGTTCGCCTGGGGATTGCCTCGGCGCAGGATGTGTCCGCGGCGCTGGCGGCGCAATGGGGCTGTGCGCTCTTTCCTTTGGAGCGCGACCGCCGCTATCGCGAATGTGGCGGAATGATTCCGCTGGCCCTGCTGGAATCCTCGCGCATGATTCCGGTGCACTACGTCGCGTCCAGTCAGTCGCTGTTCCTGGCGTTTTCCGAGGACATCGACCGCACGGCGCTCTACTCCATTGAACAACTGGTGGGTGCGCGCACCGAGGTCTGCGTCGCCACCGAAGCCGCCCTGGATCACGCCCTGGAGGATCTTCGCGCCATGTCCCGGCCCTCCGAGGTGGTGTTCGACCGCATCTGGGACCCAGGTGAAATGGCGCGGGCGGTGCGCGGGTATGCCTTGAAGCTGGGCGCGGACGAACTCCTGCTGGCTCGGCCCAGAAAATTCCTCTGGATTCGCATGCGGTCGTCGGGGCGGGCATGGGATTTGTTGTTTCGATCGCCCGCGGGCCGCGCAGCGTAGCGGTCCGGGGCGGCCCGCTAGGGCACACTGCGTGCCGCCGCTCGTGCCCTGACCGCAGACCACCATGCCAGGAACACGCTAAAGCACTCCAGCGGGGAGCCGATAACAGGCTTGAGGTGCTTCACTGGGTATCGGGGGAAGCCGCATGCCAACTGCACGGCAGGACCAGGATCGTCGCTCGACTTCGTTGCGCCCTCTGGCCGGCAACCGGCTTACCCCGGAGCGTTCGGGAGGCTGCACGCCAAGCGCTCGACATCTTGCGCGGAGACTGGCCGGTCTCCTGAGCGCTACCCCAGTGGACTTGCGATGTCTGGGCGAACAAAACCGCAGCGCTCCGGGTCTGGAAGCACTGGTCATGAAGCTGAGCATTTCCTGGGCACGCGCGGCGGGCAATCGCGCCGCCACCGTCGAAGAGGCAGCCATCGTGCTGGGGACCGACCGGCTTCGCGTCCTCGTGGACCTATGGTCACGGCATATGGCAACCGCGGAACCGGTGCAGGTTGCTGCGGGGGACCACACGGATTCCCGCAGACCCCCGGGCTACCAGCCCAGACGCGGCGCGGCGGCCTCGCTGCTTCCTGAAGTGCCGCAAGTTGCGTGCGGCCGGGACGCCGGCCAACGATGGGAATGGAGCGAAATTCTCCTGCGGGACCTGATGTCTCTGATCCCGCTTGTGGATCCGGCGCTTTGCAAGCCTCGCGGAGCCGCCCACGGGACCGACGCGGTGGTTTCCCGAGCCAAGGACCTGAAATGAAAGGGATCCGTGTGTTGATTGTGGATGATTCGGCCGTCATGCGGAAGATCGTCGAGCGATGTCTGCGGCAAGCCGGCATCGATGTGAAGGAAGTGATCGAAGCCGCCAACGGCGTGGAGGGTCTGGCAGCCGTGCAACAGGGACCGATGGACCTGATTTTGAGCGACATCAACATGCCGGCGATGGACGGACTGGAATTTCTGCAAGGGCTGCGCGGTCTGGACAACGCCAAGAACACGCCGGTGGTCATGATTACCACCGAGGGCAGCGAATCCCGCGTCGTCGAGGCGCTGTCGGCCGGCGCGCGCGGCTACATCCGAAAACCATTCACCCCCGATCAAGTGAAGGAGCGCGTCTCCCCGCTTCTGGATGGTGCGCGATGAACCGCTCCCTCGCCGAACGCTCGGCCTCGCGTGCCCGGCCGGATGCATCGTGGCAGGTGATGATGCAGGCGGCCATTCGAGAAGTGTTTCAACTCATGGTGGGAACCGATATCCAGCCCGCCGATCCTCCCCCCGAGTCTCCTTCGGGAGGCGTTTCGGCCATGGTGGGGATGGCTGGGGCGCTCTGTGGTGTCTTGCGGCTGCGCTGCTCGGAACAAACGGCGGTCAGCATCGCCACCAAGATGCTGGGCGGACATGAGCCGGGGGCCTTATCGGACACCTGCGACGCCATCGGAGAAATCTCCAATATGGTCGCCGGGAACTTCAAAGCCAAGATCGCCGGTCTTTGCGATGCCTGCATGCTTTCGGTGCCCACCGTCGTGGTCGGCGTGGACTACGACGTCTATTCGCTGGCCAGCCCGGAACGCGTCGAGGTCTCCATGACCTATGAAGGCCAGCCCCTGTGGGTGGGGCTGGAGATCAGCAGCTAGGGTTGGTCCGGCGTTTCGAGATTGTTCCGCGGCGGCAATTGTTGCCGGTTGCGACCTTCCTGCCCGGCAACATTTGCTGCCGCCGCGCGGGCCGCGTTGACGGCTTTACCCGGCCTGCTTGCAATTCGCGTGCTGTCAGCGGATTGGCGTCCTCCCCCCTCCCGCACCACTTTGGTTCCAACGTTGCTTCCCTTCCTGCGGGTATAAACCATGGACAGTGGATACTATGCCGCTTTTACCGGACTGATGGCCCGCATGCAGGCCCTTGATGTCGTCGCCAACAATCTTGCCAACGTCAGCACCACGGGTTTCCGCGGACAGCACGAGTTTTACCGGGCTGTGACCGCCAGCCTCGGTAGGGAAGTGCTAACCCCGCTGAACGCCGCCATCAACGACTATGGCGTTCTCGGCGGAGCGACCATCGATCTGGGGCAGGGAAATCTGCAAGCCACGGGCAACAGCCTGGATCTCGCGGTACGAGGAGCCGGATTTTTCGTCGTGCAGGCGCCCGGGGGAATCCGGTACACGCGCAATGGGTCGTTCCACGTCAGCACGGCGGGCCAGATCGTCACCGACAAGGGCGAAGCCGTTCTCGGCCCCACCGGGCCCATTCAGGTGCCGCAGGGCCCTGTCGAGGTAGCCCCCGACGGAACCGTCTCCGTGGCCGGAGCGGTGGCCGGGCAACTGCGCCTGGCCGAATTTGCGGCCGGAACCAGCTTGATTCCCGAAGGCAACAGCAACTTCATTGCACCGGCGGGCGCCGAGCTTCCGGCGGCCAATTCCGCGATCGTGCCGGGCATGCTCGAAGCTTCCAACCTGAGTCCGCTGCAAGAGACGGTGAGCCTCATGGTCTTGCAGCGCCACTCGCAGCTACTGGAACGCGCCCTCTCGGTTTTTCTGGATGACTTCAACCGCACGGCCGTGCAGGAACTGGCGCGCGACTGACGGTGCGGGAAGGAGATCGCAATGTTTCGTTCACTGTACACGGCGGCCAGCGGAATGCAGGCGCAGGAATTGAGCCTGGACAACATCGCCAACAATCTGGCGAACGCCAACACGTCCGGATTCCGCCGGCGGCGGCTGCAGTTTGAGGATCTGCTGTATCAGAACCTCGTCACGCCCGGAGCGCCCAACACGCAGCAGACCATCATCCCCGCGGGGTTGCAGGTGGGGCTGGGCTCGCGCTCCGCCGCGACGGAGGTGATTCCCCAGCAGGGCAATTTCAATTTCACGGGCAATCAGCTCGATCTCGCCATCCAGGGCGCGGGTTTCTTTCAAGTGCTGCTGCCCAGCGGGGAGATCGCCTACACGCGCGCGGGCAACTTCACCGTGGACAATGTCGGCAATCTTGTCACGGCGGATGGAAACCCCGTGCAGCCGGGCATCACAATTCCCCCGGACGCCCTGACCATCACCGTCGGCAATGACGGCACCGTCAGCGTGACCACGCCGGGCCAGCAGCAGCCCGCCCAAGTGGGCACCATTCAACTGGCCACCTTTCAGAATCCCGGCGGACTCAATAGCGTCGGCCAGAACCTGTTCACCGCCACGGGTGCTTCGGGCGATCCGATCGTGGGAACGCCCGGCGGTGCCGAAGGTTTGGGATCGATTCAGCAGGGCGCGGTCGAGGAGTCCAACGTCAACGTGGTGGACGAATTCGTGAACTTGATCCTGGCCCAGCGTTCCTACGAGGCCAATTCCCGCGTCGTGCGCGCGGCGGACGAGATGTTCCAGACCCTGAACGGGCTGACCACGTAAGTGCGGGTGACGACGGTGCGGACGACGCAACCCATCTTCGCGGCGATACTGCTGAGCGCGACCTTGGCGCCGCGAAGTTTGCCGGCGCAAAAAGTCCAGCGCATCGCGCTTCGCGACGCGGTGACCGCGCGCCAAGCGGTCGTGCGCCTGGCCGACCTGCTTCCGGCCGATGCGTCCGAGCAATTGCGGACCGGTGCGGGCGAGATCGCGCTCGGGGACGCGCCCCTGCCGGGCGTCCACCGCACGTTGCAGCGCATGCAGTTGCTCCGCGCCTTGCGCGGCGTGCCGGAGCTGCGCGATGCGCTGGATGTTCCTCCCGCGATCGACGTGGCTCGCTGGTCCCGCCCGCTGACCCGTGAGGAGGTGTGCGCCGCGATTCGTCAGATCTTGCGCGCCAACCAGTTTGAGGGTGCCGATTCGCTGCGCGCGCAGGACGTCGAGTTCAGTTCGGCGATCGCGGTCACCGAGGAGGCGCCCGCTTTGAGGGTGACCCGCATTGAGCCCGCGCTTGATGGCGTCGGAACGCGCGTGCGTCTTTGGATTGCTTCCGAGCCGGGGGTTCCTCCCTTTTGGGTCAAGGTGGCCCGCGCGATCAATCCGATGCCAGGCATCCCCGCGCAAACAACGCGTTCCCGAGGACGAGACAGTGTGCCCACTGGCCGAAAAATGTTCGCAATGCCAGGCGCGGGAACTACTGCGCCCGCCCTGAACGTCCCCGCGGACGTTTCCTATCAGGAAAGTCACGCCCGAGAAACTCTGCGAGCAAACCGTCGCGATTCGCCGGTCGTTATCCAGTCGGGGAAGCGTGTGCGCGTGGTGATCGAAGGGCCCGGCATACGCATCACGACTACCGCGGTGGCACTCGACCCGGGGCGGCAGGGACAGCGGATTCGCGTG
>JAIQGD010000078.1:0-19887 GCA_020072765.1 Terriglobia bacterium | reverse complement strand
GCGCCCAACAAGCCGAAACGCAACGGGCAGTCGCAGGTGCAGGGCGATTCACTCGACGCTTATCTGCGCCGCGCCCAGCAATGGACCGCTCCGTATACCCCCACCACTGGCAGCCTCTGGAATCCAGACGGGCGGATGAGCGACCTGGCCAGCGATGACAAACCCCGTTACATCGGCGACCAGATCACCATCCAGCTCGCCGAATCGACCAGCTCCGCGCTGCAAGGCAGTGTGCAGACGCAGCGGAACTTCAGCGCCTCGTCGAGCGTGGGAGCATTTCTCGGCAAGACCAGCGCGGCCTCGGCCGCACAGAATCTTTTCTCGCCCACCTCCAGTCAAAATCTGAACGGCAAGGGCCAGACGGCATTGTCCACGACGCTTTCCACGAGGCTGGGCGCCAACGTCGTGGCCGTGCTTCCCAACGGACTGCTCGTGGTCGAAGCGCGCCGGGATGTGGAAGTGACCAATCAGCACCAGACCCTGATTTTGCGAGGGATTGTCCGGCGGGACGACGTCCAGCCCAACAACGTCGTGCTTTCGACCGCCATCAGCCATCTGGAAGTAAGTCTCGTGGGCAAGGGCGTGATCAGCGACGGCACGCGGCCACCCACCAAAGTGGTACGTCTGCTGCTGCACATTTTCGGATTCTGAGAAGGAGGCCTGGTGGCCAAGACAGCGCGCCGCAAACTCATCCTTGTCGTGATGGCTGCGATGTTCTTCTGGCCGGGGAATTCTTCCCGCGCCGATCAGCCCAAGCCCGAGGTCCGCCAGGTTCGCTTGCGCGACATTTCCACCGTCGAAGGCGTGCGCGATAATCCGCTGATCGGCTATGGGCTGGTCGTCGGCCTGAAGCGCACCGGCGATAGCCAGCAAACGCAGTTCTCCACGCAGACGTTGGCGAACATCCTCCAGCGCATGGGCCTGCAAATTCCCGTCGCCTCGGTGCAAATTCGCAACGTCGCCGCGGTCTTCGTCACCGCCACTCTGCCGCCGTTCGCGCGGCCGGGCACGCGCATTGACGTCACTGTCTCTTCGGTGGGCGACGCCAAGAGCATCGAAGGGGGCCTTCTGCTGATGACCCCGCTGCACTCCTCCGACGGGCAAGTTTATGCCGAGGCCCAGGGGCCGTTGACCATCGCGGGCTACACCGCGGGCGGGCGCGGAAATACCAGCACGGTGAATCATCCGACGGTCGCCAGAATTCCCAATGGCGGCATCGTGGAGCGGGACGTGTCGGTGGATATCGCGCATGCCCCACGCATCTCCTTGCTGCTGCGCGAGCCCGATTTCCGCATGGCCCATGAAACCGAGCAGGCCATCAACAAGGCGCTGGGCAGCAGCGCCGCCCGCGCCATCGATGCCAGCCGCGTGGAAATCAATCCCACCGACAATGCTCCCGACGGCATTCCCGCGCTGCTGGCGCAAATCCAGGACATTCTGGTGCGCGTGCCGCCCGTGGCCCGCGTGGTGGTGAACGAGCGCACCGGAACGGTCGTGCTGGGCCGCGATGTGAGCCTGGGCGCCTGTTCCATCCTGCAGGGCAGTCTCTCCGTGGACATCACCACGCGCTACCAAGTCTCGCAGCCGGCCCCCCTGTCTCCCAAGGGCGAGACAGCCGTGGTGCCGCAGACCAACGTCCAGGCGGTGGAGACGCCGGCGCAGTCGGTGCGCTTGCAGGAGGGCGCCACCGTCGAGGATCTCGTGCGCGGCCTGCAAACTATCGGCGCGACCGCGCGGGATATCGTCGCGATCTTGCAAGCCGTCAAGGCGGCCGGCGCACTCCAGGCCGAACTCGAGGTGATCTGATGAACCTGAATCTGTCGGCGTATTCGGCTTTCGCCCAGCCCGGCTATGCCTCGGCGGTTCCGGGCACGACGTCCGCGATCTCGCCAGGAGAGCAGAAATTGCGTCACGCGGCGGCGGAGTTCGAAGCGATGCTTCTTTCCAAGTGGTGGTCGGCCATGAAGGAAGGCGGGTTCTCGGGGGCGGGGGACGAGAGCGACCCGGGCCATGACACCCTGGACCAATTGGGGATGCAGGCGATGTCCACGGCGGTGGCGGCCGGTGGGGGACTGGGAATCGGCTCGCTGTTGGTTCGCAGCTTGCTCTCTAATGTGCGGGATGCGAAGCCTTCGGCGACGACCCTGGGAGCACCCGCAGCCACTCGAGGCGGAATAAGTCCTTAGGTGTAAGCCTGAGGGCCTTCCCAGAGCCCCTCGCCGAGCAATCGATCGGGCGTGGGAACGCCTGGCCAATTCCCTGGGTCCACTGGCGGAAACGCGCGGGCCGATTAAGGTTTTCTCATTCCCAGCCGATAAATCAATCATGAGGCGTGCTACGCCTCCGGGGAGGGTTGGAAGTGAGGATCAATTCAGATTTCGGCGTGCCGCAGGAGCAGCCTGCGGACCGCGTTGGGGGCGCCGGCTCGGCACCGGCATCCAGGACCAGTCAGGCCGTTGGTGGAGATACTGGCGATCAGGCGAGCCTGTCGCCCGACGCTCTCCAGCTTTCAAATCTCAGTAACGCCATTGCTGGCATCCCGGAGGTTCGCCAGGATCGCGTCGCGGCCGTCCGGCAGGCGCTCCAGAGCGGCACTTATGCGGTGACCAACCGGCAGATTGCTCAGTCCATGCTGCGCGATTTCGCGGCCGGTAATTCATCCGGGCAATAAGGATGCAGGGTGTTCCCCATGGCTGAGCCGACTTCGCGCATTGAGCCGGCCTCGTCGTACCGCGAGCCCGACTCGAACGCCGCTTCCGGTGGCAATAAGGGAAGGGTGCCGCAAAAGACGAAACTGTTGGTTCCACTGCCGGAGCCGGCCGAGCCGGACGAGATGGACGATGACGACAAACACGCGCTGGACACGTTGGCATGACCATGCGGCCGGAGATTCTCTACCTGGTGGAAGTACTGGAGAGGCAGTTGAGCCTGATCCGGGAGCTGGCGAGCGATCTCATCGCCTGCCGCGCCAGCTATGTGGCCATGGATCTCGACGGCATCTACCAGCACGTCGCCGTGCAGGACGCGTTGTGCGAGAAGTTGCGGCAGGCGGCGGCGCAGCGCTCGATCGCCTGGCAATCGGCTGCCGCTGCAATGGGCCTGTCGTCGGCCGGCGATGCTCCCGGGACCTGGATCGCCAGCCTCGATCCCGAGTTGGCGGCCCGCTTGCGGCGCGTGCTGACCGAACTGGCCTTGACCGAAGGCCAGGTCCGGCATTTGAATCAAGTGCACCTGACCGTGGTCGAAGGATCGCGGCGGACCCTGAGTGTGCTGGCCAACGCTCTGGCCGCATTTGCGCCGATCTATGCCCCTCCCGCGGCCACGCCGCTGGTGCGGTGGTGAGGATCTGACATGAGCCTATCCTCGAGCCTTTCCATTGCCCTGCAATCCATGCAAGCCGAGCAGGGCGCTCTCAACGTGGTCAGCAACAACATCGCCAACATCAATACGCCGGGCTATTCGCGCCAGGTCGCCGACCTGGTGGAAAATCCCCCGGCGGCGTACGGCGGCCTGGAATTCGGAACGGGCGTGACCTTGGGAGATATTCGCAGCATCCGGAACAACGTTCTGCAGCTTCGTCTGAACCAGGAAACGCAGAGCCAGGGCATGCTCGATACGCTCACCACCGGCCTAAACCAGATTCAAACGGTCTTTAACGATCCGGCCGGCGCGGGCCTCCAGGGCCTCCTCAGCCAGTTTTTCGGCAGCCTGCAGCAGCTCTCGGCCGATCCGACCAATATCGGATTGCGCCAAGCCGTCATCGGCAACGCCCAGAGCCTCGCGGCCGGATTCCGCCAGGCGGCCAGCGCCCTGACGGCGCAGCAGCAGAACGCGGACCAGGGCGTCGTCCAGACCGTGCAGCAGATCAACCAGCTCACCGCGCAGATCGCCCAATTGAACGGCGAAATATCGGCGGCGGCCGGCAGCGGGCAACAGCCCAACACGTTCCTGGATCAGCGCACAAAATTAATCAATCAGCTCTCGCAACTGGTCGACGTGCAGCAGATCATCGCCGACGGCAACAGCCTGACGCTCACGACTAACGGTGGCACGGTGCTTGTCGTTGGCAACCAGAGCTTCAACCTGCAGACGCAGACGATCGGCACGACGGGATTCCAAGATGTCTTCTCGCAGGGCATCGATATCACCGCTTCGATTCAGTCCGGAAATCTGGCTGGAAACTTGCAGCTCCGCGATCAGACCATTCCCTCGATCCTGAGCAAGCTCGACACGCTGGCCTATGGGCTGGCGACCGCCGTCAATACGCAGAATGCCGCCGGCTTCGATTTGAACGGCATTGTCGGCGGAAATATTTTCGTCCCGCCGGCGGCCGTGGCGGGCTCGGCGCTGGTCCTGGCCGTAGCGATATCCGACCCTACGAAAATCGCGGCGAGCGCGGACGGCACTCCCGGAAACAATGCCAATGCCACCGCCCTGGCCGATCTCCAGGGCCAGAACATCATCAGCGGACAGAATCCCCTGGCGTACTACTCGGGAATCATCTTTCAGGTCGGCAATGCCGCGGCCAACGCCTCGAACCAGTTAGGCGGCGAAAATCTTCTCGTGCGGCAGTTGCAGGACCAGGTCAGTTCCATTTCCGGCGTTTCGATCAACGAAGAGGGCGGCAATCTGATCCAGTATCAGAATGCCTACAACGCCTCGGCGCGAGTCGCCGCGGTGATTGCCAGCCTGTTCCAGACCACCATCAACATGGTCGGCGGAGCGTAACATGACGGCGCGCGTCAATCCCAATATCCTCCCCGATTTGCTGGCCGGTCTGGATCAGGTCCGCCAGCAGTTGAACCAGGCCAACCAGCAGCTAGCTTCCGGCCGAACCATTGGCGTGCCTTCCGATAATCCCTCCGGCAGCGCGGCCTTGATCCTCAACCACGCGGCGCAGAGTTCGACGGACACCTTTCAGCACAATATCAGCGATTTGCAGAGCCGGATGCAGATTGCCGACTCGGCCCTGAACTCCGCCGTCGGGGTCCTCAATCAGGGCATCGCGCTGGGCGTCCAGGCGGGGAACTCAACCCTTTCAGACGGCGACCGCCAGGCCATCGCCAATCAGTTGGTCGGCATTCAGCAGCAGCTTGTCGCCATTGCCAATACCACCGCCGGCGGCACCTACCTCTTTGCCGGCACACTGGTGGAAACCCAGCCGTTCACGCTGAACCCCTTGGTGGCCAATGGTGTGACGTACAATGGCAACAGCGCCGTTACGCCCGTCGAAATCGCCAAGGGACAGAACGTCAACACCAACGTTCCCGGCGATCAGCTCTTCCTGAATTCTTCGGGAAACCTCTTCGCCGCAATCAATGGTTTGATCAACGCGGTGCAAACCAATTCCGGCATCGGAGCGGCCAGCGTCACGTTTGGCCAGGCTGTCTCCCAGTTTGAAACGCAGCGGCTGGCCTACGGCACGGTCCTCAATCAACTCCAGTCCACCAGCACGTTTCTCAGCAACCAGCAGATGCAGCTTGCCACTCAGGAAAACAGCATTGACGGCGCCGATCTGGCCAAGGCGGCCACCAATTTTAGCCAGGCACAGATCGCCTACACCGCCGCGCTCCAGGCCGAAAGCAAGGTTCTGAACCTGCCCAACCTTCTGAACTTCCTTCCGTAGTTCCGTGGGAGGATCCCGCGGCTAGTGTCCTGAGTCGTAAGCTCGTTGCATGGTTCTTGGGAGGCCGGGGCTTCAGCCCCGGCGTTAAGGCATTTATTTTTATGGGGCTTTAGCCCCTGAAGCTCGGTGTGGTTATGCAAGGAACTTTTGACTCAAGACACTAGAGGGGATTTGTGCGGCGGGGAGCCGTCCGGGATCACCCGATCTGCTTGGCCAGATCGGACCAGGAGCGAACCGCGCTGAGTTGCATGCGCGCTTGCCCCATCTGCGCGGCGTGGATGCGGAGCGCAATATCGAGATTGGCCAGGCGAGCGCGCACTTCGCGCAGCGTTTCGCCGTAGGCGGCGAGCTCTGCTTTCCATCCATCAACTTCGGTCACCGCCGCGGGCGCGTCTCGCAGCGCCTGATCCACTTGATCGAGTTTCTGGGAGATCTGCTGCAGCACGCCCGGCGCATAGGCCGGGGATTCCGGAGAGTGGCGGGCCTCGCACAGCCATTCGCGCAACGATTGGTGAACTTCCCGCAAGACGGTGAGGGAAGGGCGGGGCATCAGCGTGCCATCCCGAGTGCGTCGCTGGCGCCAGCGGAAGGCGTCGCCGGCACGGCGGTCGAGTCGCCGGAGGATTCCTGGCTCGCAGTCCGGTCCACCTCCAGCCAGGCCTCGGCGAGGTTGGCGAATTCGCGCCCCAGGGACTCCATCAACTCGTCGCTGCCCTGGAGATTGGCCTCCAGCGTTTGGGCGCGCATGGCGTTGTAGAACTGCGAAAGGTTCCGCGCCACCTCACCTCCCGCCTCCATGTTGAGGATGGATTGCAGATAGCCGATCACCTCGACGGCGTGACTCAAGGCCAGCGCCCGCTGCTCGATATTGTTTTGCGCCTGGGCGCGCTGCGCCCTGCGAATCGACCGGATGATCTCCTGGTAGAGAATCACGATCAGCCCGACGGGGCTGGCGCCGCGGACGGCCACTTCTCGGTACATGCGTGCGGGATCTTTCATATTTATCCTAGCGAACCTAGCTGCTGCGAGATCTGTGTGAGCATCATCGGCAATGTTTGCAGCATGACGTCAACCTGATCGAATTGGGCTGTCAGTTGCTGTTGCGTGATGGCCAGCTGGCCTTGGAAGTCCGAGATTTGATGGGACAGGTCGCTTTGCGACTGCTGGAGACCGGTCATATCCTGCGTGACGGAGCCGCTGGTCGGGTCGGCCAGCAGGTTGACGTCTTGCGAAAGGTTCGCGCCGAAGCTCCCGGCGGTGGTGGCCTGGAAGAAAGCTTGTACCGCCGCGGGATTGTTCTGGAGGGCACTCGAAAGCGCGCTGTTGTTCACGCTGAGTGTCCCGTCGTTGTTCATGGTGATGCCCAGGTCGGCCAGCATATTGACGCTGCCATTTCCCTTCATAGCGAACGCCATGGAGGACAGAAGTTGATTCTGGGCCAGGATCAAGGTGCTGTCGGCGGCCAGCGGACCCGCCTGGCCGGACCCATCCACCGTGAACTGCTTATTCAGGTCGCCCATCACGGTGTTGTAGGCGCTCACGAAGCTGTTGACGGCGGCGGCCTGCGGCGTCACGTTCGGACCGGTGTTGACGGTCACCGGTGCACCCGGGGCCGGTGCGGCGAGATTGAGAGTCACTCCGGGGATGACCGACGTGACCGTGTTGGTTGTGCTCGAAATCGGGATCCCGTCAACGGTGAGCGACGCATTTGTGCCCGTGACGCCCTTGGTAAAACTCAGTGCGCCGCCCGAGGAGGTGATCGTCAAGTCGCCGGGCGCCCCGCTGGTGTTACTCACGATAGCCAGGCGGGCCCCGCTGGCGTCGTTGATGACCGTTGCCGTGACGCCCATGTTTTTGCTGTTGATGGTCTGCGCCAGCTTGTCCAGCGTGTTATTGGAACTGTCGATCGTGACCGGCACCGCCGTGCCGCTGCCCACCTGAATCGAAAGCGATCCCGTGGCGATGGCCGTCGAACTGGTGGCCACGGCAGCGGAATACGCGGAAGACGTCGTCGCCAGGTTGGTCACCGTGATCGAGTGCGCGGCGTTGGCGGAGCCGGAAATGGCCGTGGCCGTGAGCACCGAGGGATTCGAGGACGTGGCGGCGACGCTCGTCAGGGGTCCGGCCGGATCGGTCAGCGTGAATGCCGCGTTCGACAGCGCCTGCAAATCATTGCTGAAGCTCGTGAGTGCGTTTTGTTCGGTGGTGAGCTGCGACTGCTGGCTTTGCATCCCTTGCAACTGCGCCGTTTGAAACGCCATGGCGGCGCTCACCAACGAGGCGACGTCTATTCCTGCACCGAGCCCCCCGGTTCGGGTGGTCGACAGTGAACCTGAATACAGTGCTGATCCAATGCTGGTGCTACTCATGGTGTGCTCCTGAGGTTACGGAAGCGGGCCGCCTGGCGAGAAGAGGGATGCGGCCGTGGATGCGAACTCGCTGCCATAACGTTGTCACACGCCGAATCTCAGAAGGCCGGAAGGGCGTCCCGGCCGTCCGGGACGCCCTCGAGCCTCGCCTGCATTAGTGCAGCAGGTTGAGAACTTGCTGCTGTGCCGAATTCGCCTGTGCCAGGGCGGCGATACCCGTTTGAGACAGGATCGAGAACTTCGACAGGTTCCCGACCACCGTCGGTATGTCGGCGGCGGTGATCTGGTCCTCGGCCGTCGTCAGGTTTTGTATTTCGTTGTTGAGCACGTTGCTGGCCGCCTGGAGCCGGTTGATGCCGGCGCCAATCGTGCCGCGGTCGGAGGCCACAGTGCTGATCGCGCCGTTGATCGCCGTGAGTTCGGTCTGAGCCAGGGTGTCGGTCGTGAGGTTACCGGTGAGGCTCAGGCCCGCCGTAGAAAGGGTGACTGATGTCACGCCGATCGTCGTCGTACCCGTCGCCGTCGAATCGCTGAGGAAGATGGACGTGGTACCTGTGCCGAACACGGCCGCGCCGTTGAACGTGGTGTTGGTGCCGATGGCGTTGATCTCATTCTTAATCTGCGTGTACTCGCTGTCCAGCGCGGCGCGCTGAGACGACGATACCGTGCCGGTCGATGCCTCGGTGGCCAGCGTGACGGCGCGGTTCAGCAGAGTTGTCACCTGTCCCAGGCCGCCGTCGGCCACCTGCAGGCTGCCCACGCCATTGTTGGCGTTGGAGACCGATTGGGTCAGAGCGGTGATGTTGGCCTTCAACCCGTTCGCGATAGCCAGCCCGGCGGCGTCGTCCGCACCCGAATTGATGCGCGAGCCGGAGGAGAGCTGGTACAGGGTGTTCTTCAAGTTCGCCTGCGTGACGTTCAACTGGTTCTCTGCAACGAGCGAGGGAATGTTGTTCAGAACGCTGAGTGCCATGGTAAAGCTCCTAGTTCTTCGGAAAAGATTTCCGTTCCAGGTTCGGGGCCTTTCTCACCGGCTGGTCATTCCCCCGCGCCGAAGGCGGTGCGACCTGTGAACGGCTTTTGTCGTCAATACGCAAATCGGCAGGGGATCAGAGGGCTTTAATGGGTCCCGCATCCGGTGGCATCTACGTTGATGTTGGCGGGAACATCTTCCGTCGAAGCAGTGCCCGTGGCGGAACAGAGTGTTTCAATCTTGCACAGATTCGCGCGTAACTCTTCCGACTCAGGAAAAAGTGCCATGCCGCGTCGCAAAATGTCGGTCGCGCGCTCCCACTGCTCCAGCCGCGCGCGAATACTGGCGGCGCGCAGAAAATCCTCCGGGTGGGGCGTGACTGCGTTCAATTTTCTCTCCGCCACCTCGGCGCCTTCCGAGGGATGATTCAGCCACACCTCCACGGCAATCAGGCGGTCATACAGGTCAGGGTTTTCCGGTTCGCGATCGATGGCGCTGCGCAATTTGCGGAGCCCGGACGCGGCGTTGCCGGCCCGCGCTTCGGCCAGTCCGAGCTTGCTTTCCAGCGACGCGCTGGCAGGCGCGCGCTTCACGCCGCGGCGATAATAGGTGGCGGCGGCTTCGTAGTGGCCGAGATTGTAATTGGTGTCTCCCGCCAGTTCGGCTACGGCGGGTGTGGCGTGGCCTGCGCTCTCGGCGCGCCGCAGCGACTGGAGCGCCTGCGCATATTGTCCCAAACTGAATTCGGTCCTTGCGGCAAAGAACCATGCTACCCCGAACTTCGGATTCAGTTGACACGCTCGCTCGAAGTGTTCCAGCGCCCCGGCCGGATTGCGCAGATTCTCCAGTTCTTCAATTCCCACTTCCAGGTGCGCCTGCGCGTTTTTGGGCATATCGGCCAACTTCAGGAGTCCCAGATCGCGGTAGAACACGCTCTTCTGCGCCAGCGTCTCGACGTCGCGGACCATTCCGAAGTGGTGGATGCGAATCGGCGCGGTGCCGAGCTTCCCGCCGGTTTCCCGAATGCGCCAACCGACGGTCTCGTGCACGCGCCCGGTAAAGAAGATCCCTGGATCGCGGCGGAACAGGCGCACGTTTTCGTGGTCGATGTAGGCGGGATATTCGCGCGCCGGAGGGTACGCGTGGTCGTTCGGCTGGGCCGGGCGGTCCCAAATTTTCTGCGCTGCATTCCGAACGTAGTTGCGGATCGTCACCTGATAGCCGGCCACCCCGGGATGTGCCAGCAGGGCGGGGAACTTGGCCGCCGCGCCGGGGTCCAGGCGCTCGTCGGCGTCCAGCATGAGCACCCAGTCTGCCCTCACTTCGGCCAGGGACATGTTCCGAGCTTTCGCGAAGTCGTTTTCCCACGGAATGGAAATCACTTGGGCGCCCGCCCGCCGCGCGATCTCCACGGACGAGTCGCTTGATCCCGTATCCGCGATGACGATTTCATTCACCGCGCCGCGCGCGCTTTCCAGACACTCCGCCAGGTCGCGTTCAGCGTTCTTGATGATCATGGAAAGCGCCAGGGTAGGCATCTTCAGACCCTCTCGCGGACATCTTCTTCTCGTACATCGGCAAAAAATGCCGTGTCCGAAGCGCCGGCCTCCGCATCCGCCGTATCGCCCCTGGAAGCTGGGCAATCACGCTGCCAAACAGCGCCGGGAAAGCCACGGCCTGCTGGTGTTCTCCTGCCAAGCCTCGCGTGAACAGCTTCGGTACACCGGTCCTCATCTTTCCGGCCCCCTTGGCCGATAACCCTGATGATGCCGGGCGTGTGTTCTCCTGCGAGCCGCGCCCTGCGACATCTCGGCTGGCGGGACTCGGATGATCCATCTCACTCGGTTGAACAATCAGCCGCTGGTCCTCAACGCGGATCTGATCAAGTACATCGAAAACGCTCCGGACACCGTGATCACACTGTTGACCGGCGAGAAGCTTGTGGTGCGCGAGTCGGCCGACGAGGTGCTCGACCGCATCGCTGAATTTCACGGGCGCTTCTACCGGCGGGCCGGGCCGGGAACCCTCTTTGACACCTCGTTGCCGGCGGAGTCTGGGAGCGCGGAGGATGCACCGCAGCCTTCCGAGTCCCCCAAACACGAGAAGTCCTGAGAGGACAACGAAGTGGACAAGAGCAGCTTCGCGGGACTTTTCGTGGCCCTCGGCGGGATCCTTCTGGGCCTGGCCATGGAGGGCGGCAAGATGATGCAGATCCTGCAGCCCACGGCCGCGCTCATCGTCTTTGGCGGGACGCTCGGCGCCGTGATGATCCAGTTTCCACTCCCCGTCGTGTTGGCGGCGTTCGCCAGCCTCGTGCAGGTCTTCTTCGAGCGCGAAAGCGATCTCCTGGCGCTGGTGAAGGACATGATTGGATACGCCCACAAGGCTCGCAAGTCGGGCATCGTCTCGCTCGACGCCGAACTCGAAGGCATCAAGGATCCCTTCATGAAGAAGTCGCTCATGCTGGCCGTGGACGGCACCGAGCCCGCCGAACTGCGCGCCATCATGCAAGTGGAACTCGATTGCCGCGCCGAGCGCGATGAGGACCTCCCCAAGGTGTTCGAGTCCGCAGGCGGCTTTTCCCCGACCATCGGCATCATCGGCGCCGTGCTGGGCTTGATCCAGGTGATGCAGCACCTGGACAACATCAGCGAGGTGGGGCGCGGCATCGCCGTTGCCTTCGTGGCCACCCTTTACGGCGTCGGCTCCGCCAACATCTTTTTCTTGCCCGCTTCCGGCAAGCTCAAGATTCGTTATCGGGAGGAGCAGTTGCGGCGCGAGATTGTTCTCGAGGGCGTGGTCTCCATCCTGGAAGGCATGAACCCCCGCATGCTGGAGACAAAACTGCTGGGCTTCATCGCCGACAGTCAGAAGCAGGAAGCTCCCAAGGAGGCGCATGAGGCGTAGGCGCAAGCAGCCCGACCGCGTCAGCCACGAGCGCTGGCTGGTTTCCTATGCCGACTTCATCACGCTGCTCTTCGCGTTTTTCGTCGTGCTCTACGCTTCGTCCCAGGTGGACAAGCGCAAGGTCGGCCAGTTGGCCCTGGCGATTCAGGTGGCCTTTCAGAAGCTCGGCATTTTCGACGCCTCCAACACCAAGCCGGAAACGACCATCACCGAGCCCATGCCCTTCTCGCACGTCCAGATGGTCGAAAATGCCGAGCGCTACCAGTCGCTGGACCGCCTGGTCAATTCTCCCCACGGCGATCTGACGAAAGCTCCCGTCCGCAAGGACATGGACATGATCGAAAAGAAATTGCAGGATGCTCTCGCGGCCGAGATCAAGAAACACACGCTGTCGGTGACCCCCACGCGGGAAGGCATCGTCGTCAGCCTGCACGAACTCGGTTTCTTCGACAGCGGCTCGACGACGCTGCGCCCCGGCACCGAGCAGACGCTCTCGGATTTTGTCCGGGTGGTGGCGCCCTTCCGCGTGCGCGTGCGCATCGAAGGCCACACGGACAATGTGCCGATCCACACCGCCCGCTTCGATTCCAATTGGGAACTCTCCACCGCGCGCGCCACCGAAATGATCAAGCTGTTCATCAGCAAGTACCACGTGCCTCCCGAGCTCCTCTCCGCCTCCGGTTATGGCGAGTACTACCCTGTCGCGTCAAACGACACGGCGGAGGGCCGCGGGCTGAACCGGCGCGTGGATCTCGTGATCCTGAACTCCGCCGCGGATTCCAGCAGCCCCTTGCCCGAAAGACAAGTAGGCACCCAGCCCGACACTGCCACTCACGCGCCCGATTAAAGGTGATTCCCTCGCTGCCGATGCAATGAGGGGGTGAGCGCCGCGGCGTTTAGCGCGCAGGGGGCCTCACGGGCGCAGAGGGGGCGGCCAGTGGACGTCAGCGAGCCTCCGTTCCCCTTTTGGATTCCCGCCCAGTCCATTCGCGTCCGGGCGTCATGAAGGAGCGGCCCGAATTGGGGTCGCTGCCGGAGGGACCATGAACAATCTCAAACTTTCCATTCGAATCTCCATTCTGGTCGGTGTCGCGCTTCTTACGGGCACGGCGACCACAGCCTATTTGCTGGGGAATATCCGCAGCGTTGCGCGCACGTACGACGATCTCCTGTCTCACGAAGTGGCGCAGGCCCAGCAGGCGCGCGAGATGCAGATGACTTTCAAGAAGCAGGTGCAGGCGTGGAAAGACATCCTGTTGCGCGGCCGCGATAAGGCCGACAGAGCCAAGTACGAAGACGATTTCACTCAGCGCGAGGCGGAAGTCACCCGGCTCGGCGACTCCCTGCGGGCGTCCCTCACGAACGCGGAGACGCTGGCGCACCTGGACGAATTTCTCGCCGCGCATCGCGATCTCGGCCGGAAGTATCGCGAAGGGATGGCCGTGTTCGACCGCTCCGGGGGTCGCAAAACTGTCGAAGTGGATCGCATGCTGAAGGGGCAGGACCGCGCCCCGGCGGACCGGGTGGATCAGGTTGTGGAATCTCTGAACGCGCAGGTGAACAAGAGCAGCGCGGAGGAGCGGCAATCGGTTGCGGATACACAACGGTTTCTGCTTCTGGGGGCGATCCCCACGTTCGCGGCGATCACTTTGCTTACGATTTACGTCGTGCGGACGACCACCCGCCGGCTGCAAGCGGTCGTTCCCGTCCTCACGCAGTTTTCCGAAGGTGATTTGACCACCCATCTGGACGTCGATGCCGCGGATGAAATCGGTCAGATGGGCGAGGCACTGAACCGCACGATCGACAAAGTGGGCGCGGCGCTGCAGAGCATCGCCGAGAGCGCCGAGCATCTGGCCTCGGCCAGCGAGGAGATCTCGGCATCGGCGGCGCAGCCATCGGCCGGCGCGGACACGCAGAAGGACCAGACCCACCCGGTGGCCCCAGCGATGCAGGAGATGTCGTCCACGGTGACGCAGATGTCCGAAAACTCCAACCGCGCGGCCGATACGGCGAAGCAGGCTTCCGATCCGGCGCGGCAGGGCGGGCGCATCGTCGAGGAAACGTTATCCAAGATGCGGGAGATCACGTCGCTGGTAGGAGATGCGGCGAAGAAGGCGGAGGCGCTGGAAAAGAATTCGGATCAGATCGGGCGGATCATCGGGGTAATCGACAACATCGCGGACCAGACCAAACGGCGGAGCAGGGGCGGGGGGTTGCCGTGGTGGCGGATGAGGTGCGGAAGCTGGCGGAGCGGACCTCGAAGGCGACGACGGAGATTGCGTCGACAGCGACGAAGGAGATTGGGTCGATGATCGAGAGCATTCAGGGGGATACAAAGATCGCCGTGGATGCGATGGAGATCGGGACGAAGCCGCTGCAAGCGGGAGGGGGGGAGTCGACGCCGGCCACTGCGCATTCGGCGACGCCACAGGCCGCGAGAACGTGGCACGACTTGTCGATTCTGGCGCTCGATTTGCGCAACATTGTCGGACAGTTCAAGCTCCCGGACGGCGCACGCGGTTCGAGCGGGCCCCCATCCGAGCACGATTCGAGCCTGTCCTACCGAAGGAAGATGCACCCTGAGAAATTCGTGCGCGCGCGCATCCACGCGGAGCGAAAGGAGCCGCTGGCAAAGCCGGCCGCCTAGGGTGCGGGAGTGCTTCTGCGCAACTTTGTGTCCGCACGGTGCGGAAGGCTGCAGCCAGCAGTCGGCTGCCTGACGGGCTTGGGCTCAACGAGCTTCGCTAAGAGGGGGAAGAAAATGCTCAGCATGGAAGATAGAAAAGTTCGGTCCAAATTGACGGTCTTGGTGGCCGTAGCCATTGGGGGCTTCGTCGTCTTTGGCGGTGTGGCGTACTCCACGCTGAATGCCCTGAACGTGAACGGCGCGCTGTACGGGAGTATCGCCCAGCAAGAAAAGCTGATCGGTAATCTTATGCCTCCGGCACTCAACACGGAGCGCGCGCGGCTTGTCGTCCTCAACGCGGAGACGATCGAGGATCGCTCGCAGATCGAGGCGGGGTTGTCCTCTCTCAAGAAATTGGACGCGAGTTTCGAAGACGCCATGGCGACGTACTCCAGACAGATTCCCGAAGGGCCCATCAAAAGCACGCTAACGAACAAGGTCTATCCATTAGGGAGGGAGTACTTCGATTTGGCGGAACACGAGTTCTTTCCGTTAAAGCTCAGTGGCCAGTCACAGAAAGCGAGCGAGTACCGTAAGAACATCCTTCTTCCCAAGAGTGAAGAGCAGACGAAAAACACCGAGGAGCTCGCCAATTTGGCGAACCAGGCAATTCAAGCGACACAGAAGGACGCTGCGGACACCATTCGTGGGCAGACTATGATTCTGCTCGGGGTGGGGCCTGCGGTCCTTGCGGCCATGTTCATAGTTGCCTGGTATGCGGTCCGCAATATCCGTGGGCCGCTGAAGAGCGCCGTGGACGTTCGGGTATCGGATGTGGAGCGCGATGTGACTGCCCGGCGGAAACAGGACTCGCAGAACGAAGTCAGTCAGATGCACGAAAAAGTGAACCCCGGGGTCGGAAAGGTCGCCGCCGCTTGGCAATCGCTCCCGCAAGGAGCCGAACGTCTGGCATCGGCCTGCGTGGAAACGTCCGCCCCCACCATGCAACAAGCAGCCGGGGCAGGTCCGCAGAACGACGAGGCGGCTCCGGTGGCCACCGCGACGCAGGAGATGTTACCGACAGCGTCGCAGATCTCCCAGAACTCCCATCGCGCGGCCGATCCGGCGCGGCAGGGCGAACGCATCGTCGAGCAGACTCTGGCGAGGATGCGGGGGATCGCGTCGCTGGTAGGAGATGCGGCGAAGAAAGCGGAGGCGCTGGAAAAGAATTCGGATCAGATCGGGCGGATCATCGGGGTAATCGGCGACATCGCGGACCAGACGAACCTGCTGGCGCGGAACGCGGCGATGGAAGCCACACGCGCCGCCGAACGGGGGCGGGGGGTTGCCGTGGTGGCGGATGAGGTGCGGAAGCTGGCGGAGCAGACGTCAACGGCGACGAAGGAGATCGCGTCGGTGGCGACGAAGGAAATCGGGTCGATGATTCAGAGCATCCAGGGGCAGACGAAGATCGCGGTGGATGCGATGGAGACCGGGACGAAGCCCCTGCAGGCGGGAGTGGAGACGATGAAGCCGGCGAGTTTCTTGAACGAAAACGTCCAGTCCGCCGGGCCCGCGGGCGAGACGGTGCCACACATCGTGACGCCAGCCGCCGAGCAGTTGGCGTCGACGCAGGGGAACGCGAACATCGAGCAAATCCCGGAGATTACGGCGACGACGGCGTAGGCCGCTCAGCACGCCGCGAAGGCGTGCCACGACTTTTCGAACATGGCCGCGGGTCCGCCAGTGGTTCATCCTAGCGCGCGGCCAGCCGCACAGGTGCGGGCGGTGCCAGCAAGCCCCCCTGCGCAGCTTCACGCCGGCCCTGGTGCCGCAGCGCGAAGAGGAACCTGTGGGGGCTCGCCGAGCGCCCTAAACCGCAGCGAAGGCCGCGTTGATTCCGCAAGAAGAACTACATGCCGGTGGAAATCCCGGCTACTGGCGGGCAGCGGGTGCCGTGGAGGACTTGGCCCGGCTGGTGCGAATCTGGCGCACGATGTTCGCGGCCAGCTTCTGGCTGGTCGTGCAACTGGCGTCGCTGATGCGGCACTGCGCGATGGTGAGCCCGCAGCCGCAGTCGCAAACTTCTGAGTTCATGCGCTTGAGCACGGCCTGCTTCTGCGCCGCCGTGAGTCCTGCGAACGATACGCCGGGGAATTCGGTGGCGTTTTTCAGAAAGATCTGCCCATTATCTTTGAAGGTCTCGATCTTGGCGTCGACCGGGAGTCCCAGCAGCGCGCGGATCTCTCCCTCATACATGCTGATCGGGAAGAGCCCCGCGTGCTTCTGCACGACGCGGCCCTCCGTGTTCACGACGAAGGAAGTCGGCAACACCGGTATCCCGCCGTATTCGTCGGAGATGGTTCGGCCGCCCATGACCACCGGATAGTTGATCCCCATCTGCTGGGCGAACGCGCGCACTTCGTCGGGCGGGTCGGTGTCCATGGACACGCCGATAATCTCCAGCCGGTCCTTGTACCGGTTGGCCAGCTCGATCATTCCGGGAATCTCGTCCCGACAGGGGGGGCACCAAGTGGCCCAGAAATTCAGCAGCACGACCTTGCCGCCAAAGTCCGCCGTGGAGATCACATTTCCGTCGAGGTCATTCACCAGAAAGGGCGGCAGATCCGTGGGGTTACTCGCAAAGCGAATGACCCTATTGTTTCCGGAAGGGTTCGCGGGAGCATTCTGAACCTTCTTGGGGGGCGTCGCCGCGGCGTGCGCGGCCATCGCCTCGCCCACGGGCAGAAAGTGATGCGCGTGTGCCGCTGCAAACCCGATTGCCAGTGCCGTGGTGGCTGCCACGGTAGCTATCCCAAGAAGAAATGCCCGCTTCATGCCTCTCCTGCCACGCCTTCTATTATGCGGCACCGGAGTGCGGGGCACAATCCGGTGTGCCGGGGTCGATATCTAACAGGATGCTGAAAGGCGCGGACAACGTTGTGCGCCGCGGTTTAGGCGTCCCGAGGTCGAGCATCAGGAATTCGCGGCATAAGCGCCGTAAAATCAATGGGGCTCGAAGCGGCCAGTGGAGGAGGAAAGATCGGGCCCGGTTGGTGTTTTATTTATGTACGTACCAATGCGGGATGGGTGTTCCCGATTCGACTTCGCGAAACGGTGCAGGTGCGCTCGCCGATTCACCAAGTCATTGAAATTTCAACGAGCACGCACCCGGAGCGGGGCTCTCCGAATCGGCCATCGACTTGCATAGACAGTTGCATGGTCGCGTTCCAACGATCCGTATCGTCCGGTGAAGGGGAAGGAAGGGGCCCATTCACGGGGTGGCACGGGTCGTTCCCACCTGCCTCTGAGAGGGAAGCTAGGATGGATGACCCCATGGTTCGGTCTCGCCTAGGCCGAACCAACGGAACGCGACACTCGGGGGCTCTTGATCCCAAGCAGGAGCCCCCTTCCTACTTCTCCCCGCGGCTTTGCCCCTCCTTCGCCCGGTAAGCTCGCTCCACCGTAGGTCGCATCGCCGTCGCGTTTCCCGCCGTGCGATAATCCTTCCAGGCGCATGCGTACTATCAAACTCACCATTTCCTATGACGGCGCGGACTTCCATGGCTGGCAAGTCCAGCCCGGCGTGCCCACCATCCAGGGGTCGCTGCACGACGCGCTGCGCAAGATCACCCAGGAACGAATCACCATTCACGGCGCCAGCCGGACCGATACCGGCGTTCACGCCATGGGCCAGGTGGCGCATTTCAAGGTGCAGTCGTCGCTTTCGGCCGCGCAGTTCCAGCGCGCCCTCAACGCGCTGCTGCCTCCCGCCATTCGCATCGTCGCGGCCGAGGAGATGGGGCCCGAGTTTCACGCCCGGTGGCTGGCGCAAGGAAAAACGTACCGCTACCGCATCTTTCGCGGCCGCGTCCTGCCCCCCTTCGACTATCGCCGCGCGCTGCACTATCCCTGGCCGCTGGATGAAGAGGCCATGGCCGCCGCCGCGCGGCAGTTCGAAGGCGAGCACGATTTCACTTCCTTCGCCGCCTCTTCGGGTTCGGAAGAAGACGATCGCGACCGCGAGATCCGCCGCGTGCTGTACTCCTCGGAACTGGTTCGCGTGCCGGAGAGCGAAGAGATCGCCTACGTCGTGCGCGGAAAATCGTTCCTGCGTTACATGGTGCGCAAGATTGTCGGGACGCTTCTGGAAGTAGGGAAGGGAAAGCTCGCTCCGGCCGACATCCCAGGTCTGTTTGAACTCCGCGACCGCTCGCGCTCCGGCCCGACCGTGCCGCCCGAAGGTCTCTACCTCGTCTCCCTGGAATATCCCGATCCCACCAATTCCCTGGCGTCGCTCCCGCCCCGCCGCCGCTCGGACCGTTCCTAGAGCATGATTTCGTGTAAAATTGGCGTGACGCGAGGACAGTCCCAGCGGCCCGTGTTGCTGGCCCGGCCCACATGAGCCACGAACTCATCCACGACTGGAACACCTATTCCGGCCCGGAGATCCCCGGGGGCCGGCGCGTGATGCTCAATGACGAGACGCTCCGCGACGGCCTGCAAAATCCTTCGGTGCGCGACCCTTCCATCGCGGAAAAAATCGAGATCGTCCATCTCATGGATGCTCTGGGTATTGACTTGGTCAACATCGGCCTGCCGGGTGCGGGACCGCGCGCCTTCGAGGATACCAAGGCGCTGGCGCGCGAGATCGTCGGCTCGCGGATGAAGATTCGCGCCAACATCGGCGGGCGCACACACAAGGACGACATCCGGGCGATGATCCAGATTTGCGAGCGCGTCGGGCAGCCGCTCGAATGCGCCATGTTTCTCGGGTCGAGTCCCATTCGCCGCTTGGTGGAGGATTGGAGCGTCGATCATCTGAAGCGCACGACCGAGGAATCCGTGAAATTCGCCGTTTCCGCCGGGCTGCCCGTGATGTACGTCACCGAAGACACGACGCGCACCGATCCTGCGACCGTCGTGGCGCTCTATTCCACCGCCATTCGCGCGGGCGCCCGCTCGATCGTCTTGTGCGACACGGTGGGCCACGCAACTCCGCGCGGCGCCTTCAATCTCGTGAAGTATGTGCTCGAGCATGTGGTCCGGCCGTCGGGCGAAAAAATCCGCGTGGATTGGCACGGCCACAACGACCGCGGCCTCGCCGTGGCCAATTCCATGGCGGCGCTCACCGGCGGCGCGGATCAGATTCATGGCACGGCGCTCGCGCTGGGCGAACGCGTCGGCAACACCCCGATGGAGCTGTTGCTGGTGAACCTGCGATTGCTCGGGTTGATCGATCGCGACCTGACGCAGCTCAAGAAATATTCCGAGACCGTGGCTCGCGCCACGGAGACCGTCATCCCCCCGAATTATCCCGTCGTCGGACGCGATGCGTTTCGCACCGCCACCGGCGTGCATGCCGCGGCCATCGTTCAGACAG
>JAIQGD010000002.1 GCA_020072765.1 Terriglobia bacterium | reverse complement strand
CGGCAATGACGTGGGCGCAGTGACTCAGCATTCCATTCACGCCGGGACCGTACTTGAGCTTGTAGATCCAGGGATATTTTGTAGCTGCAGTGTCCCGGTGACCGATATGGATGGCGTCATCGAAGTCGAAGATCACCTTCGTGTGCCGGCGAAGGACCATCTTTTCCAACGCCGGCCACGGAAAGGGGAAAATGCCGCGGTGCACTACAACTGCGTCATAGTGCGAAATCGCAGCCAGTTCGAACACCCTTCGCAGGTAACAAAGGGGTGCATAATAAAGTTTAGGCGCGAGCCGTTCAGCCTGGATGGCGCGATGTAACGCGCGTGTAGCAAATGGACGCACTGTACAGGCAAACCCTGCGCGCTCCAGGTAAGGCAGAAATTGGTAGATCCTGTAGCGCTCGCTTGCGCTGTCCCTAGGATTCGGTGTGACAAAAAGTAGTCGCTTCATGTTCTTGCGGCCGGAACGAGCACTGCTCAAGTGTGGAATGCTTGTGCTACAGCTTCCAAGTTCGCGGCCATCCATGTGCGCATGCGTGCGATACCGTGCTTTGGAGAAACCTCTGGAGTCCATCCGAGTTCCCGCCAGGCCCGACCCACATCGGTTACGAAAATGCGCTGGTCGCCAGGGCGCCAGTCGCTGAAGCTATGATCTAGCTTCGAGTTATTCGTTTTCTCCAACAAGTCCACAGTTTCCAGCAATGAGAGCGTGTTGGCGGGTCCACCGCCAATGTTGTATACGCGTCCCGAGGACCGATCGATGTTCTTGATAGCCGCATCGTAAGCGGCGATCAGATCACCAACGTCCAGTACATCACGGACCTGCCTGCCGTCGCCGAAGATGGTTACAGGGTTACCGAGCAGAGCGCACCGCAGAAACCAGGCGATCCATCCTTGGTCTTCGTTTCCAAACTGGTGCGGGCCGTAGATGCAAGACTGACGAAGGACCACGGTACGTAGGCCATAGATTCGGGAATAGTCGCGTACGTATTGGTCGGCTGCTCCTTTCGAGCAACCGTAAGGCGAGTGAAAGTCTAACGGTTGCTCCTCCGCGACACCATGCGGCAGATTCTGGTAGGCATATCGGTTGCCTTCACAGATCACGGGCACGTCTTCCATTGCGCCATATACTTTGTTTGTCGATGAATAGAGCAGAATGGGAGGGCGCGGAGCGCAACGCGCGGCTTCCAATACATTCAGGGTACCTAGCGCGTTGATTTCGAAGTCCGTGCGTGGATCGACTACCGATGTAGTGACTGCCACTTGCGCCGCGAGGTGCAAAAGCACGTCGCACTGCGCAATCTCGGTCTCCAGTAGCGTCTGGTCAGTACGAATATCGGCACGCACGAACCGGACGCTTGGGTGTTCCGTCTGTATCCATTTCAAGTTGTTTGCAGTACCCTGTCGCGAAAGGTTGTCTAGAATTGTGACTGCGTGTCCAGACTGAGCGTAATGCTCCGCGGCGTTTACGCCGATAAACCCCGCCCCGCCCACGATGAGATAGTTCGCCATTAATTCCGTCTCCCTATTTTTCATCTCCCTTGAAAAGGGGCTTACACAACTGAATCTAAAACGTGGAGAAGTATAGTCGCTTAACGACTGCTCTCTTCGAATGATCGACGTTGGAGGAATCTGTTGTGGCGCTGCTTCCATTGGTCATTCAGGACGGTCTCGAAAGCACTGACCGTGCGTCGGGTACAAGCAGCCCAAGTGAACTCTGCGGCGCGGGCGAGTCCAGTCGTGATCATCTTCGCCCGCAAGTCTTTCGAAGTCCTCAATTCAAGAATCTTCTCCGCAATCTCCTGTGGGCTTTCCGGATCAAAGTAAAGCGCGGCATCTCCACCGACTTCCGGCAGAACCGTGGCGCGAGATAGGATCACGGGCGTACCACAAGCCATGGCTTCGATGATCGGTATGCCAAATCCTTCGTATATCGAGGGAAGCACGAAGCACTCCGCCATCTGGTACAAAACCCGCAAATCGTCAGGACCCATCGGTCCCGGCAAGGCTACCTGATTCTGAGGCCATTTTCCTGCTGCGGCGTAAATCTCGTCGCAATTCCAACCCCTCTTCCCGGCAAGGACGAGTTGCAAATTCGGTTCCGTCTGCCTCCAACGCTCCGCCGCCTCGATCAACCGCACTAGATTTTTTCGCCCCTGAAGCACACCGACGTAGAGAACATAGGGGGGGCGGATACCGTTGTTTTTCAAAACACGCTCAAGATCGGCCTCGTCAGCTGGTTTTTGGTTGAACTTGTCCGGCGAGTACCCGTAATACGTGACAGAAACTCTTTCCGGAGGCACCCCGTAGGCGGAACAAATCTCCCCCTTGGTAAATTCCGAGTTGGCAAGCACCGCATCCGCGGTCAGGGCGGCATGCTTTACGGCGATTCGTGTTTGCAAAACGGTTCCTTTGAGGAGCGCATCGGTGTACGTCAAAAACCCAAGATCATGCAAGTAGGCAATTACAGAGCATGTCTTCAACAGTGGAGCACGTGAAACGGGAATGAAAAGCAAATCCAAGTCTTGGCGCCAGGGTTCAATGTTCACACCCGCCAGCTTCCAGAGCCACGGCGACTTCATCCACGGAGTTATCCTGATCTCGACTTGCGGAAACTTACGATAGTCGAACCTGACGAGATCCTCTGATTTTGTAAAAAGAACCCAATCGTATTCCGGCATGCTTTCAATAAGACACGGAACAATGCAATCGGCATAAGTGACGATTCCCGTGAAACTGAATTGCGACAGAACCAACAGATCGACACCGATACGCTTCCTCTTCTTGGGACCGGTCATGAGTTATTGTTGGAGCCTTTCGCGGAGCCGATGGCCCCGTCTTGGACTTACATCTAACCAATGATACCCGTCACTGGCTTCGTACTTCCGGATCGCAGTACCGGAGTCGAGAAGTCGCTCCGAAATAACGGTAGTGAAAAAAACGCACAAATGAGGAGGACTGCGCCGGTCAAACCGTAGCCGGCACCGGCCCGCGTCCAGCAAAAACAGAAACCCGCAACGAGGATTGTCGTAGTTGTCAGTCGACCAAGATTTTCAGGCCAGGCAGCTGCGCCTATTCTTGAAATGAAATGGAGGTTCGCTCCCAATAGGGCGAATTCGGTGATCAGTGTGACAGCCGCACAGGCCAAGTAACCGAATTTCGGAATCAGCAGCAGGTTGAAGCCGACGTTCACCATCAGCGCGATGCTTGCCGCGTAAAGAATCGCCCGGTCAAACGAATTGGCGATGAGTTCAGCATTCAAGACGAAATTCCAATACATCGGAACTGTGGCCCAAATCAGAATCTGGAGTACGGGAACTGAGTCGTGATACTTCTGCCCGAAGAGCAAAAGCGTGACCCACGGAGCGGCCATCGTCGCCATCACGACCAGACAGACGGCGATCACCAACAGGAATCGGATTGCCCTCCGCGGATGCATAATTCCCGAATTCGTCTCCCCGGTCCGGCATAAGCTCGGCAAAATGGTGACTATCAGGCTCGCGGGCACAATCTGAGTCAGATCCAGTATCCGGTAAGGAGCGGCGTAGATCGCTACAGCCTCGGACGTGAGCATGCGGCGCAGCAGCAAGACATCGACACGGTTGTAGACCGACGCGACAAACGTGCCGGCATTCAACCAATGACTCTCTCCGAGGAGAGAACGGGCCTCGTCGAAGATCCCTCCGAACTCCTGGTTGTGGCCACCCTTGGACCGCAAGAGAACAAAACCGTAAACGGCGGATACGAAGCCGCCTAACACGTGGGCAGCGATAAGCAGAAGCAGGTTTTTCGACGTTAGGCAGATCGCAAGGGTGGCGAGCAACGTGACGGCGGACTGGCTCACCCCTACCTTCGCGGAACTGATTTGGTCTTCGCCTCCCTGAAAAATGAAAGCGACATTTTCTGCCGCACCGCGCACCACCATCATCAAGGCCAACAGGCCTAGCGCTGGAAAGTACTGCGCCGAAAGGCCCATCAACCGCAAGACGACATACATCAGTGCCGACGCGGGTACGATATAGACCGAGCGCGCAAGCACGCTCGCAAAGCCAACCCGCGTTCCACTTCCCTTGCTGCGCAGATATAGTCGCCAAACGTCCGGGGCGATAGGAACCGCGCACAGAGAAGAACCGTTGCAGCAAGCAACGCTTTCCTGCTGAAGTCTGCCGCCCCCAGCGTGAACGAACCCTTTAACACGGCAGTGTTCATGACTTCCCGTCCATAATAGCCCCAGGCGCAAACATGCGCCTGCTTGCCAAGCCAAGCAAAACCGCCAACGGCAGGGGACGTTGCGGCGCTATAAGCCGAGCACGGTCAACGTAGCAAACCATTTCTGTCTCTACCCAGAGCACGCAGATACAAAGACGAGTCATGTCTTCCATTTCACCGCTGCGGAACTTCGACCGTTGCAAGATGGCAAGTTGTGTCCGCACTGCTGTCAACAGCGTAAACGTCGATAAGTTTCGCTTCGCGAAGGGGACGAGCGAATCCCAGCCACTCGCCGGACTCCGGTTTTCGCACTAATTCGCTGTGTTTTGCGGTAAAGGGCCCCGCGATGGAGGCCGCAAAGCCAACGATCTTGTCATCCGCGGCGATGACTAAACTCCGGACCGGCGTTTTGGAAGGCCCCTCCACCGCCCATCCAGAGATCCGCAGCCCGCCTGCACCTTTATCTACCAGAAGGTCTTCAGGGGGCACTCGTTCGACCATGGTTGCGCGTCCCTGACATTGCTGTGAAGACCCGATCCGGTAGGTGCCTGAAAGCGACTGCCCCATTTGGTCGTTCTTTGAGTCCGAAAACATGAATAGATGTTGCTGACGAAAATAATCGGCGTCTCGCCAAACGAGGGACGGATCCTCGAACAGCACCCCCAGCGCCTGTTTATCCGACACACCAGCCAATAGAGCGGTCGCAGCAGCCTCGGATTGCTGAGTCCTCGTGCGGGACGCTTTCAGGCCAAGCGGAAATACGGCAAAAGCGAGGAGCATTGCGGCAGCCATGGCCGTGAGTATCACTGTTCTCAGAGACGAGTTGATCTCATCAGCTAAGAGCAACAGTAAACTCACCGTCGAAAACCAAAAAAGTAAGTTGAACGTTTGATACCGCGACGCGAAGGCTTGCGCCAATCCGAACCCAATACGACCGAGGGCGGTAATAAACGCCGTGGCTACAGTGAAAGATATCAAACCGAGCAGCGCCATGTGTAGGGGTTCGCGCTGCTGACGCCTCAGCACCCATACCGCGACTGTTAGTGCAATGAGTAAGCCGAATATACCGGAGGAGACAGCCAGCATATCTCGAATCCTCACCCAGGCAGGGAAGATAACGCCCAGGTATCCGACTGTGTACTCCAACACCGGTAAGGGGTGACGGATCGAATCCAAAGGTGATGAGTGGATGGACGGTCCTGCGTAGTGGTGGAGATACGATCCAATTAACACTAATCCGAACCCGGCGTACGACAGAATAACCTCAGGACGAGGAACCAAGGCAATGGCAATCAAGACCAGCAATGGCCAGAGAACCACTCCATTAGCGTTCGAGTAGGTCGCTGCAGATGCCGCCACAATTGATAGTCCTAGATAAGTCCATCTGGGGCAACGCTCCCGAATGGAACGTTCGTACTTGAGGAACGCTGACAATGCCAGCATCAGGAAAAATCCGGGCAGCAGAAATGATATCTGAAATGCCCAACCGAAATTTTCCCATTGCGAGGGACAAAACAGAGAGAAGGCGCCGAGTCCTAACACGGCGCGCCACAGCGTTCCCCTTAGGCCGGCAAAGCGGAACATCCACCCGAGGGACCCCAGGAATAGGAATTGGACAGCAAGCATGCACCAGAAGGAAATCCAGTGCTTGCCATGAAACATATGGATATCCGTTAGCAACAGTAGACGATAGAACACTACGCGGTGCTCATTGTGCAAAGCCCAAAGCCAGCTGAGTGGTGGCTGGTGATGAGGCGCTGTTGCAATGGCGTCGATTTCCTGCCACTCATCCCACAGAGGCACTAGAGAATGGGAGGTAACAATCTGCCTTGCGCCAATGGTCACAGTCCAGAGTCCGCAAGCCAGAATCACATAGGATAGCAGTCGATCTGCCCGCAGTAAGTTGATGCTCCTTTTGATGTAGCGTTCGTCGCTGGCCGGTATAGGGTTGGCTAGCGGGGCAGCATCCATGATCGAAGAAGCCAGAGTTTTCGCATCCATAAAATGTGTCTTAAGAATCCACCCGTAAAGCGGAGCCAAGAATGACTGCACAGGATGTTTGCAAGGGCCGTCCCTTGGCTTGCGTTATATCAAGGAATGCTCGAAAGTGTCTCCGATGATCGCGCAATTTGCCTCGCACTGCTGTTTATGTGGAGTTTTCACCCGACAACCCCTGTCGCATAGCGGAAGCAACAAGCTGAAGCTCGGAGAATTCTCTGATTCGCGTTAGACAACTGCAGGACGCCGAGCACGAGCTTGCGAGCCAGATTTGCGCTGAAAAGCATGAAGGTACCAGTGCAGGTAGAGTGGCAACCATTTCCACAGACGAAACCGCGACTGTCCATTGGTTCGGTCACGCCATGTGGACGGAACTTCTGCAATGCAATGTCCCGCTAAAAAGGCTTTCACCGTCAACTCTAAATTAAGTTCGAACCCTCCGCAGCTCTCCACCGTGAAGGATTTCACCATGCCGCTGTCATAGATCTTGAAGGCATTGCTGGCATCATGCGTTGGAATTCTTCGGAGCCACCACAAGGAGGTTCCGGCCAGCCGCGAGAGCAACTGTTTGAAGAATGGGCCGCCAATCAGCCGGCCGCCCTTCATGTATCGACTTCCCACAACCACATCATACCCATCGGAATAGAGGGACAGCATGCGATCTACCTGCGCCAGATCATCAGAAAGATCAGCCATCACTACCAGCACTGGCCCGCCCGGAACGACGTCGAATCCGGTCATGATCGCGGAAACAACACCTCGTCCGCGCTGGTTCTTGACTAACCGCAGCCGGGACTCGCCTTCAGCAATGATCTGGTTGACAATCGGAACCGTGTTGTCCTGATCGAAGTCGTAAACGACATAGGCGATGAACTTGGCTTTGACCAGACTGGAAAGCTCATTCCACAGCCCAGGAAAATTCGCGCTCTCGTTGTATACCGGTATCACGATATTCAACTCGCTCATCGAACCTCCTAGATCGTTCCCAGTTCAATCTGCTCGGCAATCCACGGAATGACTTCATCCAGGACGTGGGAAAGCGGAGTCGTCGCACGGAAACCGAGTAGGCGCGCCGCCTTTTCCGTGGCCGGTGATCGCTCTTGAACGTCATATTCGTAGGCCGCATCACTTACGTATCGAAACGGTTTACTCGATCCGTGAACTTTGCGCCAGACCAGCTCCGCTAACTCCAGAACTGTAGTGCGGACTGGCGTCGACAGATTGAAATCCTGGTTGATGGATGCAGGATGCTCGACGCACAACCGAATGCCGTGGGCGAGGTCACCGCCGTAGGTGTAATGACGAACCTGATTGCCACTGCCTAGGATATGGAGCGGATCCTGCCCTTTAAGCACTTTCTGGACAAGATCAGGCAACACGTGCGACATAGCCAGCCGGACGTTTCCGCTCATGATCTCGCGATCAGAAAGAGCCCGCCGCTCGCCAATTCCAACGCAGTTGAACGGCCGGGCGATCGTATATGGAAGCTTATATTGTTCAAAGGCACCCTGAACAAAGACCTCCGCCGCCAATTTTTGAAATCCGTAGGTGGATCGTGGAGGCGGACAGCGTCGCTCGGCGCCCTCCGGGGTGGGATACTCAGCCGTGCTCTCGAACACCATGCTGGAGGAAAGAACAGTGATCTTCTGGAGCTTGCGGTTTTGATGCGCCCAGATCGCAGCGTCGAAAGAGGCCGCCATGATGCGCTCGTTTTCCGCTAGCAAGTCATACGCAAACTCGTGAAAGTAGCTAATACCACCGATCATCGCGGCGGCAGCGACGAAGTAATCGCAATCGGCCACCAGTTCCTTCAGCAGCTCGGTATTCTTTGCGTCACCTTCGATCAGCTTGTATCGAGCATCGGTAGAGTACGATTTGTCGGTACGACCATACTTGCTAAAGTTGTCGAGCCCGATCACCTCATGCCCGGCATCGAGCAACTCCTGGATGAGATAGCCACAGATAAAACCGGCAGCGCCGGTGACCAAGGTTTTCATAAGGTTGAACGGGCCTCGCCTACCGCGACCGCGCGCGACTCGACGGGCCCGGCCGATTGCGGTTTCTGCCAGAAGCCCCATACATCCAGGACCTCTTTGTTCTGCGGGATTTTTACGTCGCGATACACCGAATGAGGTGCCCCAAGGACAATGATGTCGGCTCGCAAGATAGCTTCGTCGAGTGAAACGAAATCCTCGCCAGAAACATAGGGGTCAGTACATAGCACCTCTTTCGCTTCCAGGACTAGCATCTTCCGCAGCTTGTACGAGAGGCTCTCGCGCTTATCATCCGAATCTCCCTTGAAGGCCATTCCGAGGATCGCCACCGTCCTATCGCCTACTCCCTGTTTTCGCAGCTGGGATGCGACAAAAGTTGGCAGCCCCTCGTTCACCAGCATGGCCGCATGCCCGAGAAAGAAGTTGTTGCCGGAGAACGCGGATAACTGGAGCGTATCCTTCAGAAGGCAAGGACCAGCGGCGAAACCAGCGCGAGCAAAGCTTTTCATGCGGGGATAACGATACGTTACGGCATTGTAGATGCGATAAAAATCGAGGCCGTAACTCTCGGCGAGCAGATAGAACTGATTGGAAATTGCGAAGTTCAGGTATCGCCAACTGTTCGTGAATAGTTTGGCGAGCTCCGCCTCAAGCGGCGTCAATTCGATCAGGTCGTCATTGATCGCACGGAAAAGTGCCCGGGCACGCTGGAGCGCCTCGGGTTCAAACGCGGAAATGATTTGCGGTAAGACACGAATTTCCTCCATCGCCTTACCCTCTGCAATTCGTTCCGGACAGAAAGCCACATGGATCTTCGCGCCGATGCGTTCCACGCGATCATAAACCAATTTCGTGACCCCTGGATAAACCGTGCTTCGGAGAACCAACAGCGCACCTGACGGAAGCTTGTCGATGATGGAATCAATGCTACGGTAGAGTTCCGTGACCGTGGGACTCAGGTGCTCATCGACTGGAGTGCCAACAACGGCGACCGCCACATCCGCATCTCGCAGGCAAGAACTGTTCGAGGTCGCTACGAGCCTCTTTCCAACGACCTTTCGCAGGAGCTCTTCCGCGGATTTCTCCATAAAAGGCATTTTGCCGCTGTTGACACATGCGATCTTCTTTTCATCGATGTCCAGCAGAACCACGTTCAGGCCGCAATCCGCGAACACGATTCCCAGAGGCAGGCCGACATGACCACACCCGCCTATGATGACAAGTTTTTGAGGTTCATCCATGAAGTTCACTCTTTCTAATTAGCAGTTTGATTTTGGGGGATAGATCGCCGGTAATCTCTTAAGAGGGGCATTGTAAGCTCTTGCAAGATTCATCCGACGGCGCGCATGTGGGCTCGGGAGTAATTTTTGCGCTCCAAGTAAAACAGATTTAAACATCGATGTTTTCAGGATGTCGTGCCTGGGACGGCGGCGGGCTCAAACGCAGTTTTGCTGGAAAGGCCGAACAAGATCGCGAACAACAACAAGTACTGCGGCGCCGTCGTAAACTGGAAATCGAATAAGCCGTGGACAAAAAACACCATTAGACCCGCGCAACTCAGTAGTGCGGCGGTTAACTCCTTCGCTCTCTTCAAGTTCCGGTAGAAGAAACAGAAAATGGGCCCAAAAAAAAGCAGGAAGCCGATGATGCCGTTCTCCGACAAAATCTGCAGATAGGTGTTATGGGCAACATTTCCAGCATCGTAAGCCCAATCAACGACGGAGGACATAAGCACCTGATAATTAGTCAATCCCACACCAATCAGCGGGTGTTGCACAAAAAGAAGTAATGCGGCCAGATACATCGACGTCCGGGTGTCGACTGTGAACGTATCGAGGGTCTGCACCCTAGCCCATGGGGCAAAGGAAACCGATTGCGCGACCAGGACGCCTAATGCCGCGGCTGCCACCAGCGCCACTTTCGCACCCAAACCGGCGCGGCTGTAGATAAACAGCAGTGTGATCCCTGCGACCGCACCGAGCCAGGCTCCGCGGCTACCCGAACTCGCCAGGCCGAGAAACCCAAACGAAGCTAGCGTGTAGCAAGCGGTGCGGTCACGAGGCGATTTGGTCTTCAACGCCAGCGCCAGCAGCATGACCGAGACCGTTGCGCAGTAGCTGCCGAGGTTGTTCTCTGTGAAGAAGAACCCGCGGGCGCGTCCGGTCCACGCGTAGCCTTCATAGTGCGGATAGAGGAGCACGTAAAGAGCGCCTGGAGCGTCTACCAATTGCTGGTAGACACCGTAAGTTACCTGAGGAACCAGGCTGGCGCCTAGCACCAAAGTGATCGTCTCAGCTCGCCCGACGCCGGCTATGACGGCCATGAAAAACACAGCGATGATCAGGCGCACGCTGTAACCCGAAAACCAAAACAAGTCCTCCGATCGCCAGAAGGTGGAAGCGATCGCGAACAGCACATAGGGAACGAGTGCAAGCGAGGCCCAATTGATACGAAGCTTCCCGAGCACCACCTTCCACAGATACACCAGAAAAGGGAGGATAAAGAGCAGGTCGAAGTAGAAGAAAAACCCGGGTTTGAGTTCCACCTGAGGATCGAAAGGCACTAGAAGAACCAAACTCAGGATGCCCCATCTCAGGTTCACCCCCAATATCAGCCCGGCCAACAACAACCCAAGCGCTGCAATCCCGAGGTACGGACTGATGATCGAGACCACCAGGACCAGTAGAGTCGCCACTCCAAAAACCAGGACCTTCAGAAAATCGGCCCAGCCCGCCGCTAAATTGTGCGCGGATCTATCCATCTCAACCACGAGCACAGCCCCTCTCGGCCCTTGTTCGAATCTTCTTCACAACGGGTGAACGCGACACGAGGAGCGTGTCTTAACCATGCCGTAAGCTAGTGTTTCGTGCACTACAGTTTTTGACCGAAGGCGAGTAGCTTATCGCCCACAGGGACGTGCATGAGCGCTCGATTGGCGAGCTGCCGCAGTTTTCCCAATGAAGTTTGCGCGCCAAACTCGGCTTTGATTTCCACATCTGCCTGCGCTCCATTGCGGCGGAGCAACCGTCTCAGATTATCTCCATAGAAATCCCTGCTCCCCGCGATAATTCTCGCGAACCCTGCTTTGCGAAGGAGCTTCGCCATCGTGGAAGGTTGAAAATAGACGACGTGTTGGTCGGGCCAAACCCCATATGCTTTTGGTCCGTATAACCATACGAAGAAACTGGCGAAGTTGGGCGTCACGATGAAGACCACTCCGCCAGGACGCAAAAGGCGGTAGATTTCCCCTATTAACTCCGACGGGTTTGGCACGTGCTCGATCACATCCATCAACGTAACCACGTCGAACGATTCAGATGGAAGCGCAGCCTTCAGAAGCGTGCCCGCGTAAACGGGACACCCGGTATGTTCTGCAGCATATCGGGCGGCAAATTCCGAGGTTTCCACACCCACGGGATCCCATCCCGCCGCCTTTGCTTCCTCCAGCATGGAACCCATCGCGCATCCCACGTCCAAATGTCGCGGATGATGGGGCAAACGGAAGTACCGGCTGATGGCGTTGATGTGCGCGCGTCGTTCGGCCAGGCTGTTTTCGCGATTAGCTAGATATAGTGGCAAATACTCCTTCATAAAATATTCCTGCGTTTCGTTTTCGCCCCTAAACTCCCCGAGCGGATTCACCAGGCACAACCCGCAACCTCGGCATTTCTTGATCGGTTCAAAGACAGGCCGGAATAGCCGAGATCCGCAAAGCGGACAAGGCCGCAGGCTTGAACTCGCCGCCATTGGCGCTGCCGTCGCCGATCTCGCACTGGACTGAGCACTCATGAATAATTGGCTATCGAACCGGCTTAAACTCTGCGACGTCAATCTCGACGGCTACCGACCGCATGATGAGGTCTAGCGAGATGACGAATCGCGAACTGTTTTTCTTGCGCACGAGGATGCCCTCCAGACCCTGCAGAGGGCCGCTCGTAACCCGCACGCGGCGGCCGACTTTCAGGTACGGGTGTGGCTCCATCCGCAGATCGTGAGCGAGCCCGCAACGAAGCGCTTCGATTTCCTGGTCCGGAAGAGCGGCTGGCTGGCCGCCAAATCCCACCAGCCGAACTACACTCGGTGTCTGTAGCACCTGCAATCGATCGCGCAGAGCCAAATGAACAAACACATAGCCCGGAAACAGCGGTATCTCCAGGCGCACACGCCGGTCTTTCCAGCGGCGCACGGATGGATAAAGCGGGAGGTAAGCTTCGACAGTTCGCTGGCGCAACTGCTCCTGCACCCGCTTTTCATGGTTTGCGCACGTTTGCGCAGCGTACCAGCGCTCCTCTAGGTATTCAGCCGGTAACACGGCAGCCTCCGCCAGCGTTGCGCTGCTCACCGTCGTCGCTACCATTGCGTCCCGCTCCTTACTCTTCGCTCTTCGACAGGGGCGGAGATGGCTCCGCCCCGTCACTTACAGGGCACTTTGTGACCTAACCCGTTTATCAAGAATACGTTATAGACGGAGGCGCCGAATCTATTCCTGTTCGTCGCCCCGCCCGCCTTGGCTGTCCACTTCGTTCAAAACTCGGTAATTCCCGTCCGCAGTTCCGGCACCATTCCTCGTGACCCACGGCGCATGGGCCTTCAGATCGGTCCAAATTTTCGCTGCAAACTGTTTTCCGGGGTCCTGCGGATCGATGGCATTCCAGCTCGCCGATCCAAGCACGAAAAGCACTCCAAAGCACGAGCCCAGAAATGTTCCCAGGAACATGATCGAAAACCGCGGAGGAAATGCTTTCTTGTCCGGGAGGTTGGCCACGTCGAGCACCGTCACCGTCGGAATCTCTTTCGCTTCCTGGACCTTCGCCATTTCGTACTCTTTGGTGAGGGCTTCAAGAACAGCTTCTTGAATCCTTGTGCGGCGATAGAGATCGGCGTACGTGACGCCAAGCAGGGGGAGTTTCCGGATAGAAGGATAGAGGGAGTCGCCCGGCTGGCCGGAGACCTCCGTCATGCTCTCGCCTTTCCCGCCCAGCTTATCGAGTTGGTGCTTCAACTCGTCAATGCGGGCCTGCACGGATCGCACGCGCACGTTACTGTCGGTATAAGTCTGTTTGAGGCCCTGGAGCTCGGATTCCGCGGCGATGAGCTGACCTTGCAGCGTCGCTGCCGCATCGACCATGGCCTTGCCTTGTTCCTTGATATCGATCGCCGTGTTCTTGCTGGCGAACTGGCTGAAATTCTTCTCTGCATCTTTCAAATCCTGGCTGACAGCCTGCAACCGCTCTTCGAGGAAAATTCGTTCGCGGCGTGCGGAGGACGTGCTCAACTCGGCCACCAGGCGGTTCAGTTCTTCAACGTAGGCCTGCGCCATGGCGGCCGCCCGCTGTGGGCTCTTGTCCGTCACCGTAATCGTGATGATTTGACTCTTTCGATCCACGGAGATACCGGTGTGATTCGCCAAATCGTTCCGCGCATCTTCCATGCGCCGGTCCCCATAAAGTTTTTTCAGGTCAAACTGCTGGATGAGTTTGTCTTGAACAGTGCGACTGCCCAAGATGCCGACGAAGACGTCGCTCGTGCTCTTGAGACCCAGGAGGTCGCTCGCGATGCCACCAAGCCCGCCGGCCGCGCCGGACATCGCGGCCGCCGCCATCGCCAGACTCGAACCGGATTGATTATCAGGTGGCATCAAACGCGCCGTGGATTCATATCGTGCGGGTATAAGAAAAGCGGCGACCGTGCTAGCGAGCAGAGCGTAGAGCGCGATCCGGAACAGAAGCCGCCGCCGCTCCCAAAGCAGACTGAGCGCCGCGAGAGATTTCTGGCTTGATTCTCGAGTCTGTGGTTCCGGGGAGGTGCCGGGGAGTGCTTCCTCAGGCAACTCGGGCAGAGGCTGACGAACCGGAGCGGCGCTCGAGAATTTCACGGTCGGCCCCCGATCAGAAACACACTTGGCGCCACATTCATGGCCAAACCCTGGAAAAGTTCATCGCGCACAGGACAAATAACCACCACAAGCGTCGCCGCGCTCGAATGATTCGGCTGGCCCGTCGGTATCAGTCTCGGATTGGATGTCTTCGGCTTCAACTCTCGAACACTCCTAAGTCTCGTATCAAGCGGCCCTCACTGATGTCCCGCCTACAGCTGAAATACTTTTCACTTGGTCCACGACCGGGGCCGAAATGCAATCTCCACGGAAGATGTCCAGTTCGTCTGCGGAGTCGGCGCCAAGAGAGGGGCAAACCATTTCTCGTATTGCACCGATGTCGAAAGACTCAAATCGTGGCGCATCCACCAATCGAGCTTTACGGAGCCATCGTTTACGGTTTCTCCGCCAGGAATGAAATCGCTATCAACTTTTGCATGCCGAAATCCGAACCGCAGAGTATTCTTCGGGCTAAAAGAATACGTACTCCAGGCTTGGTATCCCACGCCTTCTCTTCCGATCCAGCTACCGATTAGATTATTTTTGTTTAGATAAAGGTTGTGATAATAAAAGAGTTCCCAGTAAACGAATTTTCCGCCGGTGCTTCGAGAAGACGGGGTGTCGGTATTTACAGCCTCCACGCGTAAATCCAATTTGGGCAAGCCGGGAAGCCGGGGCATATAGAGACCCCCACTTATGGCGGCCCGCGGGGGGGCTGCAAGCGGCGATGGGTCATCAGCGGTGATGGAATCCGAGTACAACGTCAGCCACTTGCGAACGAAAGGAACTCGATAGGAGAAGTCGAAGCCGCCGGTGCGCTTTCCGGGATTATCGTTCGCCCCATAATTTCCAGACGACACGAAACTCACATAGCTGTTAAAAATAGCGGCGGCTGTTAGCGGTCGACCGACTCCCCCAAACTCACTCGTCCGACTGAAACCAAGTTCTAAATTTTTTGTCGGTTTGAAACTAATCTTCTCTCCGTGGAGTAGAGGCCGTGGGGGGAATTCATTACCGGACAGCTTGCCGAAGAACAGATCCACTTTCATCGGGCCGAGTAAGTGAAAGATCCACGGGAGCGTAGTAGGTGAAATTCGACTGGCACGTGCCATGTAGATGGGCTCGGCATTGTCGCTGAATATTAACGCCCCGCCTTCTCCCGGTCCCCACCACAGACTCTGTTTACCGAAGGCCATTTCCCAACCCGCGACGTTGGCCGCCACATAGGTGTCCAGTAGCCGGAACTGATTTGCGGCGAGCACCGGGGTCGCCGGCTGAGCGGGAGTTTGGTCGACAGCAGCAATCACGTTTTGGACCGAATTCGAATACCCAGGCGCGGAAGGGGCGTGCTGGTATTCTCCCCGAACGTAGATCGTAAAGCGCCCTTTGGTTCCCCAGCCTGAAAAACCGTCCACTGTATTGAACCCGCGCTGATACGGGCGGCCATAGTTGTTAATGATCGTTTGTCCAAAATGATAACTATCGTTCAACGGCGGGCCGGTGATTTCCGTCGTTCGCGCGTAGATCGATTCCACGCGCATGGAGTACTCTCTTCCTGCCGACAGCGCTTTTAGGTCGGCATCAAATTCCTTCGATAGTTCATCGTAAAAATGACTGACCTCTGGCGAATCGAGCTGCCCGTCCCGAATTCGGTCGCCCACCTCGTCTACCAAATGAGCGCACTCCGCCCTAGTCCACGGGCGCATCCCGAGAAATTCGCTGTCCAAATAACCCAGAGCTCCAAGCCGCTCAAGCGCCGGATAAATCCAGCTATCGAGCGGAACGTACGGGGACCCCTGATTCCCTGGAGAGTGCGTTCCATCGCCGCGAAAGAGTTGGCTGATCGATCGCCATTCTCCGCCGCCGAGCTCTGGATCGTGATGACGACTGTAGATGTTCTGCGCGACGAGGTTACCGATTATGCTGCCGACGAGCACGTCTGAGGAGAAATGTTGTTGAGCCTTTACCCGAGAGACAGTGATCAGAGAGGCCAGGCCGTAAGCCACGATCTGGGTGAGCGGGCCGGGATATTCGTGTGCGATAACTCCCGCAACTGACCATGCTGCAGCGGCGTGTTCCGATGGAAAGGAAGTACCACCACTCTGGAAAAACGAGCCGCTGCCATCACCCTGATACGGTCGTTCGCGACGCAGCGAGTACTTCAATCCCTCAACCGCGACCAGACTGTTCACCGCCGCTTCGCCCGCGAGGAATCCAGTCTCACTCCAATGCTCGTTGTGCGAGGCGTGGCCCAAGAGCCACATTCCTCCGGCACCGCCGACGAGTGCCGCCGCGCCGGCGTCCGACAGCATCTTGTAGTGACTGATTGTTGTCGGACTCTGTGACAGGTGCTTGCTGAAATCGCGATCCGTCACGAATAGCCCTGCCGTGATGCCGCTGAGGGGAACAAGCCAATCCGTATCAGAGAACCGAAGCCTTGCGGGACTGGTCCAAATTTCTTTCTGGTCGCCCAGGAACCTTCCCATCAATCCCAGTCGTGGCCCTCCCGTTGGTCCCAACGACTTGTCGTAATGTGCCGGGCTCGCCGTTGGCTTTGCGGGCAGGCTGGAAGAATCGGGCTCAGGAGCCGGCTTTTGCTGCACGTCGTGCTCTTTCGCCGAAGGCAGGGCGCTGGCCTGCTGCTCCTGAGGCTGGGCATAGCAGCACGGCGCGCTCAGAGCTTCCACAGCCGTGAGCCAACAGCAGCCGAGCATGAGTCCCCTCCATCTTCGAGTGATCACGATTCCCCGTTAGTAACGCAGTGCGATAAACACAGTGCTGGCGACGGAAGATGCCACCTGCGCCGCTGTGAACAGGTTCTGCCAATTCGTCCCGCCGCTGATTGCCTTCTCCGGAACCACCACCGTGTCCCCGGGTTGCAGCGCGGCGCTGAGCGCGCTCCCGCTCCACAGGCTTTCTTTCTGACTGATCACGGAACCATCAGCTCGGATAACAAAGATCGCCTTCTTATTGGCGAGCGTCGTGGGCCCGCCGGACTGGCCCAGATACCACTTCGCGCTCCTGCCCGGCCGGAAGGAAACCGCTGTAGGATTGAAGACCTGGCCGGTGATCATCACGTAGCTCGGCCTCTTGGGAATGACGAGAGTGTCTCCCGCGCGCACCTCGACATCCGCGGCGCTGTTTTTCCAACGCTTGATATCAGAAGCGATGCGAATCGCCACGCGCCCCACGGGAGGATTGGCGCTCAGTTGCAGGAGAGTGGTCTGATATTGCGCCAATGCCGCTTCCTTGGCTTGCTTCTGCTTGGGATCAGTGTCCGGCAAAAGTTCCAGATTGCCCTCCGCAGCTTTCACCCGCAGGATCATCTCATCCTGCTGTTTCCCTTCCAGCTCACGCACTTGCACTCGTTGCAAGACCGCTGCGTATGGATAAGCACTGGGCTGGAAGCCGCCGGCTCGCTCCAAAACAGAGCTCAGCCGCTCTCCCGGCCGAATGCCGTAGGTTCCCGGATGCTTGACCTCACCCTTAACACTGATCGAAGCGCCCAGGTCGTTCCAGCCCGGAAGCTGCCGGATCGTCAATACGTCCCCGTTGTGAACGGGGGCGTTGGCCTTCGGATCGCCGCTCAATGCCGCGGCAATCTCTATCGGCTCATGTTTTCCGCTCAGCTTTGCTTCGTTCGCCCATTGATAGATGGTTAAGTCTCCGACCTGTGTGTCGGCGCTGGGCTTGAGGCCGCCTCCAACACGGATCAAATCCGCGACCGTCATGTTCGTCGTCAGCGGGTAGCGGCCGGGCTTTCCCACTTCGCCTTGGACGTAGACCGTCGCGGGTTGCTCGGCGTCCGGATTTCGGTGAATCAGGACACGGTCCCGCGAAGCGAGAAGAATGTTCTCGGCCGGATCTCCTGCCAGCGCCTGGCTTAGACTGACACTGAAGATCTTCAGCTTGCCATCCGCTAAATAGCGGAACACCTGCGCGTCTCCGGTCTGCGCGTCCGGAGAGAGTCCTCCGGCCAAGTGGACCGCATCGCTCAGGTGAATTTGTCCCGATGTCCGGTACGTCCCTGGCCCGCGCACGTCGCCCCACACCGAAACCGTGGGCGGATTCTCAAAGTTGTAACGGCTGAAGATCCGGACGGTATCCATGGGTTTGAGAATCGGCGCATGAGCAGGATCGGCAAACGCTTCCGCCACATCGAACCCCTCCACACTGGGGTGAAAATCGGGCGCGTTCAAGCGGATGATCTCGGCATACTGAGTCGCCGGTTCCGGCAGTAAATCCTTGTAGGATGAGATCAAATCGGTTACCCGCATGTCGGCACGATAGGAGTACCGGCCCGGCCGGATCACGTGGCCCTCGACGTACACGGCGTTCTGGTTGTACGGCGCGATCGGGAACAGCCGGATATGGTCTCCGTCGTGAATCTCGAACGATGCGAGTTTCTGCGTCACCTCAGAAGCATCTCCCCCATCCGGGATGTCGAGGCCGACCATCGTTTCCTTTTCGTGGGAGACCGTGCGTTGAACTTCGATATGGTGCAATGCAGCGGTAGGAAGAAGCCCGCCCGCGAGATCGAGAACATTGGCCATATCCTTCTCGTCTTTCAGCTCGTAAATTGCCGGGCGGCGAACCATTCCTTCCACAGTCACTTGCGGCCCGATGGGCGGCACCTGCACCGTATCGCCATTATCGAGGCGCTGGATGTCGGACTTCACGCCGTGGAGCAGCAGGTCATACAGGTCCACAACCTGCACCAATTGATTGCCGCGATAGTGCTTCACAATCCGCAGCGATCCTCGCGGCGTCGGTCCGCCGGCGGTAAAGAGCGCATTGAGAGGTGTCGAAAGGGAGCTGATGTCATACGCACCCGGATTCGTGACGTCGCCGACCACGTAGACTCGAATGGTTCGCAAGCGGGCGAGTGAGACATCCGCGGACACATCACGGAATTGCGTCCGCAGAACCTGCTGCAAACTCTGCTGCACGTCCCCGAGACTCTTTCCGCTCACGAGCAGTGGTCCGACCTCGGGGAGGCTCACGCGGCCCTCTCGGTCCACGGTGCGGTACAGCCGTTGAGAAACGCCGCCCCATAGATTGATGGCCAGCCCATCGCCCGGTCCCACCACGTAGTCGGGCCCGGCGGGCAGATCCATGGGAATCAATTGCGAGTCCCGCGTCCCATTCTCGAAGATATTCATCCCGAATCGGGTTGGCGTACTCGGATGAGGCGTCGCCTGCAGGTACATGTCGTACAGCGACGGAATGTCGCTGTAAGGGTTGGGCGCGCGCGTCATTTCCACCGGCTGCAGGAGCGTTTGATTTCCATATCGCGGATTCAGCCGCTGCATCGGCGAAAACGGCGAAACGCCCGCAGCCAGGGAGAAGTCCGCCCCGCCAGCACTCGCTGGGCTCATGCGGCCCATGTCTGGCGTTCGGCTGCCTGCCCCGGCTAAAGGCATCCCATTCATCGCGGGGTTCTCCGCTGAATTCAGACCCTGCGAGTTGGCTGCACCCAGAAATGAACCGAACTCATCGCCCGTGCTGTTTGCCCCCGCCTGAGGGGTAAGCGGCCCGAAGGGATTCACTCCGAGGTTTTCCGGCGATTGCCTGGAGCCATCGGCTGTCCCGAGGGAAACCTGGGAATAGGCGTTAGGAAGTTGGTCGTCGCTTTGCATTAGCTGGGCGCGCTCCAGCGGCCTTCCGCCTCCCTGTTGAAGGTTCGGCGGGTTCGTGTCGTTGGGAGAGGTCCGGGAAGGTGGCATTCCTGGTTGAAGTCGTTGGCCAGGCCCTTCTGCCGGAGAGGAAGGCACTTGCGAAGCGTTGCAATCGACACTCAGGCGTGGGTCGCACCCCCCCGTATTCTCTATGTTCTGGGAAGTCCGCTGCCGTGCAGCCGTGAGCCTTTCCTCCTGATCTTGTGCGAGCCACTTGGCGCGCTCTTGAACCAATAACTCTTGTTCTTTACCGAGCGCGGAATCGGGATTCACCTTGGGAACCAGATAGCCGTAGCGCTGGAGCAACAGCGTCGCGACCGACCGAAACTGCACATCGGTCTCCAGCCGGTCGAAGATGGCGCCGTTGGTCAAATCCGATTCGCTGATGATCTGTCCCTGATCGGTGGCTTCCTTGGCGACCCAGTGCTTCAGTTCCACCATCAGCCCGGCATCCTTCACCAGCACCGCCTTGATGTCGGCCGGCGATGCCGCCACCAGACTCATGTTTTTCTGGCCCAGCTCGGAGACCGCCAGGGGGGCGGGGCGCTGATTCTGCGCCCCGACTGCGCCGCCACAGAGCAGCGCGAGCGTCAGAATGGGCCCAATGCGAAGCGCTTTCTTCCCTGTTCGGGCACCGAAGCGGGCCGGAATGGTGAATCTCTTTCTGTTCATTGGATCCTCGCCACCGGGCGACTCTTGCCACGCAGCGCGCTCAGCACGCCCGCCTCGGATGCCTCGATCTGATTCGATTGCACTCGGAGTGAAGCCCAATAAAACACGCTGCTGTTCCGGTCCGGAGCGATCGCGATGATCTTGACCTGAGGGTGGCTCTGCAGAATCGACTGGCAGAACTCGGGCAGCCGATCGTGCTGTTCCAGCGCCACGATGAGGAAGTCCGGCTGGGTTTGTTCCACGGCGCTGGCGATTTCAGATTCCTCATGAATTTCACCCACAATTTCAATGTCCGACTGGTCGGAAATCGTGGCCATCACCAGTTCGCGCATCAGGCGCGGGCGGTTTGCGACCAGGACTCGGATGGGTTTCATATAATCCTCCCTCGCGAGCGCGAGTATCCGACAAAACGATGCCGTAGCGACAGGTTCAATTTGGTTCCAAGGAATGAGGCGAGGAATTAGTTGCCTGGTCAGGTACCAAGCTGACCTTCGTACTGGGTACTTTCAAGTACGAGCGACGGAATCGTACCTAAACTGCGTCTGCGGTACTCTTGGTACTCCAACCGAGTCTTGTAATCTGGCAGGCTTCGGACACACTTAAACGATCCGAGGCACCCACTTTGCGGAGGATCCGATGGATGTGATTCTTCACCGTCTGCTCCGACAGCCCGAAGTGGCTGGCGATTTCCTTATTGCTGAGCCCGCGCCCGATCAGGGGAACCAGTTGCTGTTCGCGGCGCGTTAGGCCTGTCTGCATGCGCTTCCGGCTGCTTGGAAACTCGGCAGCCTGCTTGGCGACGTGGTCGAAAAGAACTCGAACGTAGCGAGGCGGACACACAGCCTCTCCTTCCGCCACCGTTCGAATCGCCGACACAACGTCAAGCGCCGATGCTTCCTGTAGTACATACCCGAACGCGCCGTGTCGGATAGCCATCAGGAAGTCGTCGGGGCTATCGTCCATGGCGACCAGAACACTCTTGGCCAAACGGTTCCGGACCCCGGTTTCAGAGGACAAGATGGGAGCATTGAGAAAGAACTCCAGCGAATCGAGGACAAATGTGCCGGCGCCTGAGTCAACGATTTCATTACGGGTTGTGGAGCAAATCGCTTGTGCCCCAACGATCTCAAAGTCGGTCCTCTTGGCCAAGATTCGCACGATTGATTCCCTCAGCAGACGATTGGAGGAAGCTATGAAAACTTTGGTCTTGCTCCCCATAGGGATCCCTCATCATCTGGCGCGATGTGCGAAGATTCGTTCCAGAAGTACCAGAACTATAGATACATCAGAGGGTCCCGTCTATGCAAGTACTGATCCTGCCAATTAACAATTGTTGGTAGATAGATTCTAAGAACTTCTAGTACCCGGACGGCTCTTGAGGTGAGCTTCTTACATGCATGTGCGCCCGGAGTCGGAAAGCGGCCACGGTCACTAAAGTGTCACTCAACCTAGCGCAAAACGAACGAAGAGCGCGTACATTCGAACAAAACTACCTCGTGTCGTTCAATCCTGCACCGTTTTTGGGCTTCCATGATGAGGCCCCCGCCGTCCAAAGCGCCCTTCTTACATGGAAGCAGTATTGGAACCTGGAAACGAGGCCGCGTGGGAGTCTGGTGGAGCTACCCGAAAATGGCAGTTCCCGGGACTAACCCTCTTTGACGATCAAGAACTGGAAAACCGGAGGAAATCGCTAATTTGCGGATTTGCCGACGTTAGCTGAGAGCCCTGAGACGGGTTGACAATTGCTCAAAACTAGGTACGCTCGTGGATGGCGGGTGCATATCTCGCTTGTATGTTCTCGGAAGCCATTTTTATCGTCTATCGCTCGACAATTCGGCGGTTTCTTAACGGGCAGATAGGTCGGTCTTTCTGCGTCGGTGCTCCCAATGTTTTCAGCGACTGCGTGTACCCGCCGTCTACCCCCGACCGGCAGTTTCGGCGTTTCTGGCGTATTGGGAGTAACCTAAAGTGAGTGACTTGCGTAGTTTCAACGAACCGCCGTAGTGCGACTCCCCCCGCCTCCACCATTTCTACGGTCTTTCTTCAGCAAGTTGCAGGCCTCAGATTTTCCGTGTACCTTCTGCGTACCCTTCGCACAGAAACCCGGTAGATGCGTTGCCGACATTTTGGGTGTTCCAGTGCCTCGGTCTATTCCCGATCAGCGATCTAGCTTGTCGACGGATTCAGCCAAGTCTGTCTTGCTCTCTGCTTCCTTCGATACCGTGATATGATATATGCGAAGAATCGAATATTCCAATTGACTAGAGTGAACTCTACGCCCGACTTGCTGCGCCGCTTTAAGGCCGATATCTTTCAAGCGCTCGCACACCCCACACGGATCGCGATCATTGAACTGCTAGGGGGCGGTGAACTCTCGGCGGGCGAACTCATCGGAAAGCTCGGCATGGAACAAGCCAATGTCTCCCAACACTTGACCGTACTCAGGTCCAACCGGCTGGTTGTGAACCGCAAGGTCGGGAACCAAGTCTTCTATTCCGTTCGTGACCCGATCATCAACAAGGTTCTTGCCCTGATGCGTCGCTATTTCCAAAAACATCTGAAGGAGTCACTGGAGTTGCTGGATGAAATGGATAATCGCTCCGTAGAGCCGGAGAAGTGATGTTCCGGGGCATCTGACTTGCGAGGCTCCGTAATTAGCGGCCGTGACTTGCATTGCGCATTCTTAGCTGCAGACTGAGGTTGATCATCCAGTGCTCATCATTAAAATATTAGGCGCAGGATCGGCTTTGATGGTCCACGATCTCCGGTTCCTGCTGATCCTCGTAACCATTTGGGTTGTCCTGGGCCTCGCGGGTTTGCTCGGTCTCCACAGCATACGTCTTGAGCGTCTGCTTTTTCTGCTGGGGGCTTTGGTGGCTTTCAGTGTTGCTGTTCTGGCAGGAATGTTCCTTGCTGCAGGCGGGACCGCACAGGTTCTGGTCCTTCCACTGGGTCTTCCCGATCTACCCTTCCACATTCGCCTGGATGCATTGTCGGCCTTCTTCTTATTGTTGGTGGGAGTAGCAGGGGCCGGCATCTCGACATTTGCGGCCGGTTACTTTCGATCGGGCGAAGGCACGGCGCCTGCCTTGCTGGGCCTGCAATATCACGTATTCCTCGCCAGCATGGCAGTGGTGATACTCGCCGACGATGCCTACCTGTTCATGGTGGCGTGGGAAACGATGGCGCTGAGTTCGTACTTTTTGGTGACCTCCCAGCACCGTATTCCTGACATCCGTCGCGCTGGATTCCTTTATCTCATCATGGCCCACGTAGGCGCCATCTGCATCCTGCTGAGCTTCGGAGTGCTCCAGGGTGGCAGTTGGCAGTTCACATTCGACGCGATGCGCGGCGCTTCCCTGACACCGTTCTGGGCAACCACCGCGTTCCTGCTTGCGCTATTGGGTTTTGGAGCGAAAGCGGGTCTGGTTCCGTTACACGTATGGTTGCCGGAAGCTCATCCTGCAGCACCATCGCCGGTGTCGGCAATGATGAGCGGGCTGATGCTCAAGACGGCAATCTATGGAATGCTGCGAATCAGTTTCGACCTGCTGCACGTCCGGCTATGGTGGTGGGGCGCGCTGCTGCTTGCGCTCGGTCTGTTCTCGGCCCTCTACGGGGCAATCTTTGCGGCAGTACAGACGGACATGAAACGCCTCCTGGCGTACTCCTCGATTGAAAATATCGGAGTGATCTTTACAGGGATCGGTCTCGCGATTCTGTTTGAGACAAGCGGCTTGCGATTGTTTGCGGCTCTCGCTTTCACCGCGGCCTTAGTCCACGCCCTGAATCACGCACTGTTCAAGAGCTTGCTTTTTCTCGCCACTGGTTCCGTCCTACACGCCACGAAACAGCGTAGCCTTGGTAAGCTCGGCGGCCTGATTCGTCATATGCCCTGGGTGGCGACCCTGGCGCTGGTCGGCACACTGTCCATTGCGGGCTTGCCGCCACTCAACGGTTTCGTTTCCGAATGGCTGTTGTTACAGTCGTTTCTATTCACTCCGCAGCTTCCCCATGCCTTCCTCAACATGCTGATCCCGCTCGGCGCGGCAGCGCTCGCGTTGACCGTTGCTCTTGCGGCCTACGTGATGGTGAAGTTCTATGGCGTGATTTTTCTCGGGCAGCCGCGGGAAGCTTCGCTGGCAAACGCCCGTGATGCCAACTGGCTCGAACGCCTGGGCCTTGGTTGGCTGGCTTTGGGATGCATCGTGATCGGAGTGCTGCCACAACTCGCACTGAGATCGGCGGCAGCGGTCACCGGCACGTTACTGGGCGAGAGTGTCAGACCCAGTGCCACCGTTTGGTGGATTGCCCCGATTGCGTCGGGCCAGGCCTCCTACAGCGGTCTGATATTACTGCTTGGAATTGTCGGTGTGGTGGGTGTCGCCTTCGTGCTCGTGCGTTTTTTGGCCCACGGACGCGTGCGCCGAACGGCGACCTGGGATTGCGGTTATCCGTGGCAGACCTCGCGCATGCAGGATACGGCGGAGGGGTTTGGCCAGCCGATCCGGCACATGTTCGGAGGTTTTTTCCGTATGGAGCGCGATTTGCCGTCGCCCACCGATCGTGCCCCGCGCTACAGAATTCACATTGAAGATCGTCTGTGGCGGGGGATTTATCTTCCGATTGCGCGCGGAGTGCAGCGGCTTGCGGATGCGATTGGAGTTGTGCAGAGTGGACGGCTGTCGATCTATCTGCTCTACAGCTTTCTGACTCTCATTGCTTTACTGATATTTGTTCTCCTATGAGCGGAATCACATTCATTCGCCAACTCGCGGAAGTAGTGCTGGCCATCGCGATCGCTCCGCTGTTTTCCGGATGGATCGCACAATGTCGCGCCTGGCTGCAGAATCGCTCCGCACCGCCGTTGCTACAGCCGTATCGAATGTTGGACAAGCTCTTCCACAAAGATGCGGCGCTCGCCATGGATGCATCGGCGCTCTTTCGGGCAACGCCCTACGTGCTATTTGGGGCGATGGCGCTGGCGGCGGCCATTATCCCTTCGCTGGTGACCGACCTGCCGCTCGCGCGGGTGGCCGACGCGATCGCGCTGATCGGCCTTTTTGCCACGGCGCGCGTGTTCCAGTCGCTGGCGGCCATGGATATCGGCACGGCCTTCGGCACGATGGGAGCTCGGCGCGAGATGATGGTTGGCTTCCTGGCGGAACCGGCGTTGCTGATGGTGCTGTTCAATGCTTTTCTGGTCTTCGGAAGTACTGCGTTGCCAGATCTGGTCGACGGATACGCCGCGCATCGAGCCGCCGTCGATCCCAGTGTGATCTTTGCAGCCGTCGCATTCTTGATGGTACTGCTGGCCGAAAATGCCCGCCTCCCGATCGACAATCCGGCGACTCATCTCGAACTCACGATGATTCACGAAGCGATGCTGCTCGAATACTCGGCCCGGCACCTCGCCTTGGTGGAGTGGGCATCGAGCCTGAAGCTCTTCAACTACGCCTGCATTGGATTCGCGTTGTTTCTTCCCTGGGGCATTGCAACCCATGGCCAGGATGGGGGTCTGCCGCTGTTCCTGGCATTTGCCGCATTGATTGGGAAACTCGCGCTCGCTGGAGCGGCGTTGGCGTTCGTCGAATCACTGTCGGCCAAGCTGCGTATCTTTCGCGCTCCTGAATACCTGGCGATGGCATTCTTGATCGCTGTCCTTGGCTTGCTGGTTCATCTTCTACTGAGGGCCTAACCAAAATGCCTACATCTCATCTGATCGCGCAGGTTCTCAACGTTCTCGCCGCAGGCTTGTTGCTCATCTCCTTCGCCATGCTCTCGCGGCGCCGCACGCAACGGTTGATTACGCTCTTAGCCTGGCAGGGCGCCATCCTCTTTCTCTCGACGTGTCTGGTGGCCCACAGTTCCGGGCTATCGGAAATCTACTATTCGGCAGCTCTCACTCTGATGCTAAAGGTTATCGCGCTGCCTTGGATTCTCCATCGGCTGATCTATCAGCTCGGCGCGCAATGGGACAGTGAACCGCTCGTCAATATCCCCGCGACCATGCTCGTAGGACTCGTGCTCGTGATCTTCGCTTTCGGCTTGGCGCAACCAATCAGCATGCTGGCCACCACCATCACGCGCCACACGCTCGGTATCGCCCTCGCCGTGATCCTGCTGGCGTTTCTAATGATGATTACCCGCCGCAAAGCGATCACGCAGGTCATTGGATTTCTCGCTATGGAGAACGGCCTGTTTTTCGCCGCAACGAGCGCGACCTACGGCATGCCGATGGTGATCGAACTGGGCATCGCACTGGACTTGCTGGTTGGCGTGTTCATTCTCGGCATCTTTTTCTTCCAGATCCGTGAGCAGTTCGACAGCCTCGATCTGCATCACCTGGAATCGCTCAAGGAGGACTGAAGTGGAAATCTTGCTGGTACTAGGCTTGCCGCTGCTCGGGTCCGTCTTATTGGCCCTGTTCGGCGCACGTCGCTTCGCCGCCGAACTCAATGCCGCCATGAGCCTGGCCACCCTGATCGTCTCCTCACTGTTGGTCCTGCGAGTTATCCGGCACGGTCCCATGCTGGTCGGGCACGAGCAATTCTTCGTTGATTCGTTCAACGTGTTTCTCGTAGGGCTGACCGCTTTCGTGGGCTTCACTACGGCGCTCTTTTCCCGCCCTTACATGCGCATTGAAGAACACCTCGGACGCGTCACTCCGGGGCGCCTGCGCCTCTACCACAGTATGTACCAACTCTTTATGGGGGCCATGCTGCTGGCGCTACTCACCAACAACATGGGCCTGTTGTGGGTCGCCATGGAGGCCGCCACGCTGTCCACCGTGTTGCTGGTGTCGCTGTACCGTACGCGGGCCAGCTTGGAAGCAGCCTGGAAGTACTTCATTCTGTGTGGCGTTGGCATTGCCCAAGCCCTGTTTGGAACTATCTTGCTATATTTCGCCGCGGAACAGACTCTTGGGCGCGAGGGCATGACCGCACTGCTGTGGACGCACCTCAATGCTGTTAAAGGCCAACTTGAACCGAGGGTGTTAGGACTTGCGTTCGTCTTTCTTCTGGTGGGATACGGCACCAAGGTTGGTCTTGCGCCCCTGCACAATTGGCTTCCCGACGCACATGCCGAAGGCCCGACGCCGGTATCGGCTGTCCTCTCCGGCCTTCTTCTGAACGTTGCGCTCTACGCCGTCATTCGTTGCAAGGTACTGGTTGAGGGCTCCGTCGGCCGTTCTCTTCCGGGCCATATGTTGATGACGTTTGGACTGCTGTCGGCGGTGCTTGGTGCGTTCTTTCTATGGAGACAGCGCGATATTAAACGGCTCTTTGGATACTCATCGATCGAGCACATGGGGATCATCACCTTTGCATTCGGGTTGGGTGGGCCGGTGGCCAATTTCGCGGCATTGCTGCACATGACCGTCCACTCCCTGACGAAGTCATCGATCTTCTTCACCGCGGGACATGCTTCGCAGACTGCCGGCACCCAGCAAATGGATGGAATTCGCGGTCTGCTGGGTATCAGCCCAACCATTGGCTGGGGACTCATGCTGGGATCGATCGCCATTCTGGGTATGCCGCCATTTGGCGTCTTTGCGAGTGAATTTCTAATTCTTACGACCGCCATGAGGGAACATCCCTGGAGCACTCCTTTTCTCCTGATTGCTCTTGGTGTTGCGTTTGCCGCAATTTTCAGCCGGGTGCAGCCGATGGTTTTCGGGGAGAGCGACGCGCCTCCCTTGCCCCATTCTCCGGCCCTGCTGCCCGTGTTCGTTCATCTTGCCATGGTGTTGACGCTGGGACTCTACATGCCGCCGGCGCTTGCCGAGTGGTATCGCGCTGCCGCGCGCCTGATTGGGTGATGCATATGAGTTTCGATTTCCCCGCGCAAGCAACTAGGCAGCTTCCGTCCAACTTAGCGTGCCGCTGCGTGAAGGTAGATGCCGCGAGTTGGCGACGGGCCGCCGAAGAGTTGAGCGCCTCTGGCGGGCGCTTTCTCACTCTCTGGGGTGCGGATGATCGTGGCCGTGACGGCCGCTTCCGCATCTACGCCGCCTATCTTCTCCCACAAGATGTGCTGGTGTTAGAGCACGACCCGGGCGACGTTGCGAATCCCACGTACCCAAGTCTTGCGTCCCAATTTCCCAGTGCGCTGCGGATGGAGCGCGCGATTTACGACCTGCTGGGGGTTGCGAGCACGGAGCCGGACAATCGCGGCTGGCTGCGCCATGGCGGCTGGCCCGAGACGGTATTCCCGCTGAGGCGAGATGTCGACGGTACCCAGCAATATCCCGTGGTGTCTGAAGCCTATCCGTTTCTTCAGGTAGAAGGCGATGGCGTCCATGAGATTGCCGTGGGCCCCGTTCACGCGGGCATCATCGAGCCGGGGAATTTTCGCTTCTCCGTAGTGGGTGAAAAAGTCCTGCGGCTGGAGGAACGCCTCGGCTATACACACAAAGGAATCGCCAAGCGATTTGAGGAGATGCGGCAGCACGACGGTTACCGTCTGGCGGCACGTCTCTCGGGCGATTCCGCCGCCGCCTTTTCTTGGGCCTATTGCGCGGCGCTGGAAGCCATCGCGGGCACCGTCTGTCCCCCTCGAGCCACGAACCTGCGTGCGCTGGCGCTTGAGCATGAGCGATTGGCCAATCATCTTGGCGATCTCGGCGCTCTGGGCAACGACGCGGGCTTCGCCTTTGGGCTCACGCAATTCTCGCGCTTGAAAGAGGACCTCCTGCGAACCAACGTTGCCGCTTTCGGAGCACGCTACCTGATGGATTACATACTGCCCGGAGGCGTAGCCCTCGATCTACCGGAACACGCGTCTCGGGCCCTTCTCGATCAGTATTTGACGCTGGAGCGGGACGTAAAGAATTTACGTTCGATTTATGACGAGCACGGCGGGTTGCAGGACCGTTTCCGTGAAGCGGGTCGCTTGGAAAAGGATCTGGCCGCGAAGCTTGGAGCGATTGGTTTGGTCGGACGCGCTTCGGACGTCTGCTGCGATCTACGAGTGGACCATCCGTGGGCGCCCTACGATCGACTGAAGGCAACGTTGGTTACGCAAACATCCGGCGATGTGGCCGCGCGCGTGCAGGTACGGTTCGGTGAGATCGGCGAATCTCTGCAGCTTTGCCGAATGCTCCTCGAAGATGTTTCGTCTGGTCCCATCCGGACGGAGGTTCCTCTTGCGGAACCGGATCGTCTTGGCGTCGGCCTGATTGAAGGATGGCGCGGTCCCGTGATGATCGCTCTGGAAACCGGCCCGGACGGAGCCATACGACGCTGCCACGCCCATGACTCGTCGTGGCAGAATTGGCCGCTCCTCGAATATGCCGTCCTCGGCAACATCGTTCCCGACTTCCCCTTGATTAACAAATCCTTCAATCTGTCCTACAGCGGACACGACGGATGAGGTGACTATGTTTGATACCCTTTCAACTATGCTCCGCACGGGAATACTGACGGAGCCTGCACCAGTTTCCACAGAAGCGCCTGTGGTGATCGAAACATTGCAGAAAGACTTGCGGAATATCCTGGGCCGCGCGCTCTGCCTCCGTCACGTCGATGCCGGTTCCTGCAATGGGTGCGAGCTGGAAATTCAGGCGCTCAATAATCCCTACTACAATCTGGAGGGAGTAGGCGTCAAGTTCGTTGCCAGCCCGCGTCATGCGGACCTATTGCTGGTAACGGGGCCCGTATCGGTGAACATGGAAGAAGCGCTGAGGCGCACTTATGATGCCATGCCCGATCCAAAGATTGTTATGGCAGTGGGAGACTGCGGGGCCTGTGGCGGCATCTTTGGCACAAGTTATGCGAGCCGGGGCCGCGTGGCGAATATTGTCCCTGTGAATCACACAGTATCAGGGTGCCCACCTGAGCCAACGGCACTCTTACGAGGCATTCTGCAAATCGTTCGCTCCAAATTCTCTGACAGCTAGCATGCATTTGATTGATGGATTAGCGTCCTTTGTTTTGAGGCAGTCAAGCAAGACCGGAACCACGAACTCAGACCAAGGCATGCGCGCGCCGAACCACTCCCGCGTGCTAGACTTTCCACGCCTCGATGCATTCCCGCGACCGTAGATGTGCGCCTCGGCGCGGCGTCCAGGATGCTTGATTTCCCCCTAGGAAACACATAGGCTGAACGCATTCAGGGAAGCGTGGCTGGACCCAATTTATGGATTGCCCTCACTGCCAAACGCGCAATCCGCTGGGAGCGGCGAACTGCTCGAAATGCCGCGCGCCGTTGGGCGGAAGCGCCGAAACGCTGGTGGCCGAAATGACTCCCCCCGCGGGGAGCAGCGCCGTCACGCTTGAGGGCGCGCCGCGGACTCCTCCGGACCACACTTCCGATGTAACCCTCGACGGATCCGACGCCTCCTCCATGGCCATTCCGACGGCGTGGTCGGCGCCCGTGCTGGCGCAAGGCGGCGGCGTCTCGGTGGTATTCACCTCGATTCAGCCGGGGTCGGTGCTCGGCAATCGCTACGAAATCCTCAGCACCCTGGGCGAAGGGGGCATGGGCGCGGTGTACAAGGCGCGCGATCGCGAACTCGACCGCCTGGTGGCGCTCAAGGTGATTCGCCCGGAACTGGCGGGGCGGCCGGAAATTTTGCAGCGCTTCAAGCAGGAACTGATCCTGGCGCGCAAAGTGACGCACCGCAACGTGATTCGCATTTTCGACCTGGGTGAAGCCGAAGGCACGAAGTTCATCACCATGGAGTTCATCGAGGGGCACGACCTGAAGTCCGTGCTCACGGGCGATGGCAAACTGCCTTCCGACCGCGCCGTGGAAATCATCCAGCAGGTCTGCCTGGCGTTGGAGGCGGCGCACGCTGAAGAAGTGGTCCACCGCGATCTGAAGCCGCAAAACATCATGCTGGACCAGCAGGGCCGGGCCCTGGTGATGGATTTTGGAATCGCACGGTCGCTGGAAGTGGGCGGGATGACCCAGACCGGGGCGCTGATCGGCACGCCCGAATACATGTCGCCCGAGCAAGTCCGGGGCGAGCATGTGGACGCGCGCTCGGATCTGTTCACGCTGGGCGTCATCTTTCAGGAAATTCTGACGGGCGTGCTTCCCTACCAGGCCGACACGGCCATGGCCTCGATGTTCAAGCGGACGCGGGAGCGCGCCGTTTCGGTGCGGCAGTTGGATCCGGGCGTCCCGCCGTATTTGAGCGACATCGTCGCGAAATGCCTGGAGATCGAGCCGCAGGACCGTTTCCAATCGGCCCGCGAGCTGTATGACGCGCTGCAGGCGTGGAAAAGCGGCGACGCCGCGCCCATCCGCACCGGGAGACTGCGCTGGGTCCGGCGCGCGCTGCGCAACCGCGCGGCGCTGGGCGGCGCCGCGGCCGCTGCGGCGGTGCTGGCCGTGGTGCTGACGGGAGCGGTAATTGCGTGGCGCCTGAAAAGCGGGGTCAAGCCGGCCGGGTCCCACGCCCCCGTGAGCGTTCTGGTGGCGGATTTCACCAATCACACGGGCGATCCCATCTTCGACGGCACCCTGGAACCGATGTTCAACGTCGCCCTGGAAGGCGCCAGTTTCGTCAACGCCTACAGCCGCGGGGAGGCGCGCCAGTTGGCCGGCAAGCTGTCCCATCCGACCACCACGCTCGATGAACAGTCGGCCCGGCTCGTGGCGGTCAGCCAGGGCGTCAACGCGATCGTGACGGGCTCCCTGACCAGCGGCGGCGGTGGGTACCAGTTGTCCGTGCAGGCCGTCGACGCCGTCACCGGCAAGACCCTGGCCGCCGCGGGGATCAGCGCCGCGAACAAGGACGACATCGTGCTCGACGTTCCCAAACTCGTGGCCCCGCTCCGCAAGGCCATGGGTGACACCACGCCCGAGTCCGCGCAATTGGCGGCCGTGCAGGGCAGTTTCACCGTCGGCAATCTCGAGGCGGTGCACCAGTACGGCATCGCCATGGAACGGCAGTTTGCCGGCGACATGGAAGGGGCCTTGGCTTCGTTTGCAAAGGCCGTGGAATTGGATTCGAATTTCGCCCGCGCATATTCCGGCATGGCCGCCGCGTACGGCAATCTGGGCCGGCCCGCGGAAGCCGAGAAATACGCCAAGTTAGCTCTGCAACATATCGACCGCATGTCGGAGCGCGAGCGGTATCGCACCCGCGGCGAGTATTACATCGAAAGCGGCAGCTGGCAGAAGTGCATCGAGGAATACGGGGAGCTGGGCAAACGATACCCCGCCGACAACGCGGTGCACACCAATCTGGCTCTTTGTTATAGCCAGTTGCGGAATTGGCCTCAAGCGGTGGAGGAAGCCCGGAAAGACGTCGAGATTCATGCCGATGTGTTGGGGGTCACCAATCTGGCCCTGTTTTCATCCTACGCGGGAGATTTTGCGAGCGGCGAGCGCGAAGCCCGCCGTCTCCAGCAGCTCAACCCGTCGTACGAATATGGCCAGCTCTCGCTCGCGTTTGCCCAGGTGGGGCAGGGTAGGTTGCCCGAAGCCGCGGCGACCTACCAGAAGCTCGGGAGCATGAGCGCGATGGGTGCTTCGCGGGCCTCCTCCGGAAGGGCCGACCTGGCGGTGTACGAGGGGCACTTTGCCGACGCCATCGGAATCCTGGAGAAGGGGGTGGCAGCGGACCTGGCGGCCAACCGCCGCGACAGTGCCGCCGACAAGCTGGCGGAAATGGCCTACACGCATCTGTTACGGCGAGACAAGCCGGCGGCGGCCGCCGCCTCGGACCGAGCGCTGGCGACGAGTCAGACGGTGAAGATCCGATTCCTGGCGGCGCGCACTTTTGTCGAGGTGGGAGAGACGGCCAAAGCGCAAAAGCTGGCTGCCGGCCTCGCCTCTGAAATCCTGCCCGAGCCTCAGGCCTATGCCAAGATTATTGCCGGAGACGCAGCCCTCCAGCGAGGTGAGCGCAGCGAAGCAATTAAGGACTTCACCGAAGCGAACAGCCTGTTGGATACCTGGATCGGACGCTTCGATCTGGGCCGCGCCTATCTGGAAGCAGGAGCCTTCACGGAAGCTGATTCCGAGTTCGACCGTTGCAGCAAGAGGCGCGGGGAGGCCTTGGCGCTCTTTCTCGACGAAGTGCCGACCTATGCCTTCTTTCCGCCCGTCGAGTACTTCCAGGGGCGCGTTCGCGAAGGGCTGAAGAGTCCGGGATTCGCCGAACCGTACCAGGCCTATCTGCGCATCCGAGGCAAGAGCGCCGAGGATCCCCTGATTCCCGAAATTCGCCGCCGCCTCGGCCAATAGGGCAAGGGCGAAAGAAATGACCGGCCATCTCGCCTCCCGTCGTATCGCCATGCAGGCCGTGAAACGTTGCCGGCCTGGTCGCGCACCGGCGCAGCTGAATGCGCCATCCATCAGATGCTGTTATGAATGCGCCCACGAAGGCTTGAAGAGCGCCGCCGCTCCCGCTGCGTATGGGACGTTCCTGGCGATGCAGGAGAGAAGCGACCAGGGTCCGCTCGTTGCGGATGCCCCCAAGCGCATCGCCAGCCGTTGAGCTGTTCGATGTTGCCCCATAGCCCCCGACTTCCGGCTAGTTCGACTTCTTTTGGCCCTTGAGCGGCACCGATTGCGGGCTGGTGGGCGCATTGTCTGTAATGACCAGAGTAGCGGTCACCGCTGGGTAATCGTCGTCATCCGCTTTATAGCTCACGGTGATGGTGCAACTCACCCCCGCCGCCAGTGTTGAGGAGCAGTGGCTCACATCCCCAAACTCGTCGGTATCGGTGCCCATGCCCGATATGCTGACGGCTGTAATCGTCATCGGCGCATTCCCCGTGTTGGTCAGAGTGACGGTTTGAGAGACAGTCGTGCCGGGACTGACTATGCCGAAGTTCACGCTGGCCGGCGACACGCTCGCTGCCGGTCGAGTTATGACGAACGTGCCGTTGGCCGAACCCGTGTAGTTGGGGTCGGTCACGGTGGCCGTCACAGGGTAGGAACCGGCGTTCGTATCCGGCGCTCCCGTCAGCGTGTAGGCCAAACCGGCCGGTACGGTCGCCACCGTGGGTGACAACGGGCCGCCTGTATAGGGTTGGCTCATGTTGGTGAGCGTCACCGTGGCCGCCGCCTTTGTGATGGTGAACGCAGCGGTGCTGTAGGTAATGGTGTAGTTGCCCAGCACAGCTGCCGGATTCAGCTTTGCTTTGATGGTGTAGGGGCTGCCTGCCACCGTTTCACCGGCAGTACGACTGTACGTTGCTGTCACGCTGTCGGCTGCCAGGAACCCGGTCAGTGTCCCAGTGAAAGCCGGGTCGGCCGTGCCGTAGACCTTGCTGGCCGCAGCGGGTGTCACCGATGCCGCCGCTGGAGTGATAGTCAAGGTTCCTGTGGTGCTTCCGGTGTAATTCGGGTCCGTAATGGTAGCTACGACCACATGTTTCCCCGCATTGGCCGGTGGCGCTGATGAGCCATCGTAAGTAAAGCTCACCGCAAGACCCGATGGGGAGGTGGTGGCGGTCGCTGAATGCGGCGTTCCGTTGTAGATCGCGCTCAAGCTGGCCAGTGTGATCGTAGCCGTGGCTTGGCCGATCGTCTGCGAGTAGCTTGTCGCGGGCTTGCTACCCGTAAAATTGGAGTCTCCGGAATATGTGGCGCTGAGGGAATGGCTCCCGGCACTGAGGGAGCTAACCGCGTAACTGCCGGTGCCGCCGCTCAAGTTCGCTGTGCCCAACGTAGTAGCTCCGTCGGTGAAGGTGACGGTACCCGTGGGTGTTCCCGCCCCGGGTGAAACCGGCCCGACGGTCGCAGTTATCGTCAAAGACTGGCCATATACAACGCTGGCCGGTAAGGTCGAGAGGGTGGTGGACGTGGAGGCCTGGCCCACGTTGACCGCCAAGGAAGACGAGCTACTCGCCAAGAAATTCGAGTCTCCGGAATAGCTGGCCGTGATGGCATGGTTTCCCACGGCGAGTGAGGATGTCTGCACGACGGCCGTTCCGGTGTTGCCCAGGGTTGCGGTGCCAAACGCAGTCCCGCCATCGCTGAATGTGACAGTCCCCGTCGGTGTTCCTCCAGACCCGCTTACCGTCGCAGTCAGGGTTACCTGCTGGCCAAAAACCGGGGAGGTAGTCGACGCGGCAATCCCCGTAGTCGTGGTCCTTTGGACCACATTTACGACGATAGGAGAGGACGGACCGCTTTGTGCCCCTTGCTTATTCGTTGCGGTCACGAAATAGGTGTACGTGATTTCACTGACCGTGGTGTCCGTGAACGTCGTCGACGGCGGACTGCCCGACAGCTTCTGGATGTCGCTGAACAGGCCTGAGTTCGCAGCGATGTCACTGGGCTTGGGGAACGAACCTACGGCGCGCCAGACGTCATAAACGCGAGCCTGGCCGAAGCTGGGCGGGGCCCACGCTAGTGGGACGCTCTTGTTGTACTCTACCGATCCCACACAATCCGAGCACGAGAGTCCGGTTGGCGGATTCACCGTGGAACTGGCCGTCTCCACGTCCTGCTCATCGCCTCCGCCGACTCGTACACCGCCGCCCACGCGCACGCCGCCGCCCACGCGCACGCCGCCACCGGCCAGCGCTCCGTCGCCACCCGCCACGCCGCCGCCGACTCGTACACCGCCGCCCACGCGCACGCCGCCTGTCCCGGAGAATCCAAACGAGCTCGCCCGCGCGCCGATTTGATTCAGCGCGGATCCTGTTCCGCTGGATGGATTCAGAATCTGCCAATCGCTGAACCCCGAGAACGGCGCATCACCGATCACGCCGTTGTAGTTCAAATCCACGCCCATGGCCAGCGCATCGGGGGTCACGAGGTCATTGTTCCAGTCCAGCGGCGCAGAATTGGTACTGCCCTGCAATGCCGATAACGTGCCATCCACGCGGACGGCCGCAACATCGCTGGACCCCAGGGGCGTGCCATCGCAATGCCTCGTGGCGTACCGGCCTCCTGTGGAGTTCTGGAGCTTGATATCGAGCTGGTTGGGCGCCGAATACCACCGCGTGAGGTGCAGGGCCGGCTGATTGTTGGCATCCAGGCCGATCCCCGTCGTTTCATTGAGATACCCATAGGCCTCGTTCAGAAGCGGCATCGTCTGCGACGAATAATCGAATCCCCCGTCCACGAACCCTCGCGCCTGAAACAGGTAATTCATCACGCTCAAGTAGTTGGGTTTGCAGTTCCCCTCATAGGTGGGCAGGCTGGGATAGGTCGCGGTCGCGTAGTAGGTCCCGCCATGCGTCAGCGTCAGCGAGTGACCGAGCTCATGGAACAGCGTCCCGGCTTGCACGGGCACGCTCCCGGTTTGGCTCGTGCAGTACACTTGTCCCGGCTGGAGCGCCTGCGAAGGGTCGGGCTGGCAGTTCGATGGATCGTCGGTCTCCCACAAGCCCAGGGTTATAGCGGAGTCTCCGCCGCCGCCAAAATCGGAATGTCCCGACGTGCTGGTCGGCCCGAGGTACGTGAGGCCGAGTTGCGGCTCGTTGCTGAGGTTGTAGGTTCTGTTGGCCACGTTGGCCGTCGGGATCGTGAAAGTGGTTGTCGTGACGCCATTGCTGCCCGGGCTCGGCACCACATTGCTGAAGAAATACGTCCCATTCAGAGCGGATTGCCCGAGCGCCCCGGTGATCGTAATGCGGTTAGCACTGGCGTCGCCGCACGCGGCAATCACAGAGTTCGGACAATCCCCGGGTTTCACGACCCCCTGCGGGGATTGGACGGTTACGGTAGCGGTTGTTCCGAAATTCGCGATGCTAACCAACTGAGGAATCGCAGGCTCCGAGAGCGAGGACGCCAGCGCGCTCCAATAGAACCTCGAGTCTCCCAACGAGTGGCCAAAAAGCATGTAATGGTAGCTTTGTCCCCGCCCGGGCTGAAAGTTCCCGAGTGTCGCCTGGCTCTGGACGTACTCCAATCCTCCCTTCCAGCCGACCGCCGGCTGGCCTGGAAAGGCGCAGAGCGTAGCCCCGTCGGTGCAGAGCAACAGACCTTCGGAAATCGCATTCCCACCCGTGCCGGCCTGCGGCGCCAATGTTCCGGAGGGAAGCGGGTTCGGCAAAGGGACGGGATAGCTGATGACGTACGGGTCGCCCGGGTAGACGTTGGCCCCAAGATCGAAATGCAGGTTGATGTGTTGCGCCGCAAAGGTACTGCCCACCAGATCGAGGGCCGCCTGCTTGGGCAGGTGCGAATGCAGGTAACCGCCGGCCGAGCCATCGAGATTGTTCAAGTAATCGACCTCGACAAAGATATCTTTGGCGTTCGGATTTGCTCCGGGCAGCGCCACCCACTGGTTGCTCAACGCGTCCGTGTAGCCCTGATTCTGCTCCCACACGTCGAGCAAGCCATCGCCATCCGCGTCCTGCACCGTCGTGCTGAATACGACCGCTCCCCACGACACGCAGCCCTTGTTACTGGCCGAAGGCACCACCGACGTCGTCGCCGCGGAATCGTTGTAGCTCACTGCGTTACTCGGAATCCACGTGGGATTGTCCCAGGAATTGTTGTAGATGCCGGGGAACGGAGGAAGAGATCCGTACAGAGTGGGAAGGTTTACGTTGTTGAGGTAAACGCTTTCCGACTTGTTGGCCTGGCCGTTGGCCACGATGTGCGTGATCTTGGAGACGGGCACCTGCGCCGCCTGATAGAACCCTGCGATGGGTTCGCTCATGGCCAGCGAGGCATTGCTTGGGGCGTACGCTCCGTCATAGAAGACGATCGAGTTCAACGGCATCGCCGGTGAGAGAACTCGGTAAACAATTACGAGCGTCGCGCCCAAGGCCATCGGTGTTGTGTTGCCATTGCTGCCGCTGTCCGCCAGGCGCACGGGAATGCTTCCGCTCGCCACCAGCGTTCCGAATGTCGGCGACTGGGAATTGAGGTCGAGCGGCAGATAGGGGCGCACATCCGCGCGGTACGTCCGCATCGTCTTCGAGCCCTGCGACGACCCCGAACAACCGCCCGAGCTCCACGAGACGGGTGCATTGGGGTTTCCCAGAACCGTTCCCGTTATGGCGCGACCGTTAAAATACGCCTGCTGTCCCGCCAACGTGTTCGCACTGCCTTCGACGGTCCCCCAGTAGAGATAAGCCGCCACGATATCGGCACCGACAGGCACACTAGGCGGCACGCCGTTCTGAGCGGGCTGTTTGATGTCGGGGATGCTGATCGTTCCGGGCGCGTACCCACTGTAGTCCGGCTTATTTTCCACCCACCCGGCCACCACGTAGTCCCCGGTGACAAAATAGTTATTGAAGAACTGGAGCGGGTTCGTTTGCGCGCCGGCCGGCTGCACAAACCCCAGCACCAACAACAACGCGAAGGCCACCGTCGCGTACATCCCGCGGCGAGCCGCAACAACTGTGGGCGTTCCGATCATGTTCATGTGCTTCCCCGTTGAAGTTCTCGTGTGTCGTGCCGGACCAATTCCCTGCTCCGCTGTGCTACCCGCAAGCGAAACTACAAGCCTAGGGGCACATAGCCGCCGAAGGCATGTTGCGTGGCAACCTGCAAGGTTTGGTTATAAGGCCCAGTCCGCGCGTGGCCGCCGAGCGAGAGCCGGCCGCCAGGCAAGGCGCGGGAGTGTATGAAGATCGCGGAATTCTGCCCGTGTCTATCAGGAAAGTCAAATGAAAAAATAGTTAGAGATGGCACCCAAAATGCGCGTACGCTCGGTACACGGGGTGCTATACTCACCGGCACTTGGTGGCCTAGATGGCTGAGGTCGCGGCTAGCGATAAGATCATTCTCGAAATCATCTCCCCGGATGCCTCGCACCGGTTTGTGCGCATCACGGAGTCTCCGTTTCTGATCGGCCGCGGAGGCGACACCGGCAATCACCTGCAGCTTTCCGACCCGCGCATCTCGCGGCAGTGCGCCGCGATTCTGTGCGAGGCCGACGGCTGCTATCTGGAGGATCGGGGGCACCGCCGGGGCGTTTTCGTCAACGGGACGAAAATCGAGCACAGCCCGCTGAACAGCGGCGACACGATCACGTTCGGTTTTGAGGATTCGTATCAGATTGTTTTCCGGTCGTCGCGGGGCGAGACCTCGGTGCAGAACCTGCTAACGCGCATGGGCAACATGCCCAGCGACGATTCCTCGGCCGGGGGCCTGCGCAAGCTGAACGTGCTGCTGCAGGCCACCTCGCTGCTGCATTCGCAGTTGCCGCTGGAGTCGGTGCTGAGCACCATGTTGGACCACGCCATTGGGATCACCAATGCAGACCGAGGGCTATTGCTGGAGGCCGATGCCGCGGGCTCGCTGCGCGTGCGTCTGGCGCGCGGCAGCGGAGGCGTGCGGCTGCCGCTGGAAAATCTGGCGCCCAGCCAGACCGCCCTGCGGCAGGCTCTGCAGCAGAAATCCAGCATCATCACCGAGGATTTGAACCGGGCCGACGCGGCGCTGCAGATGGCGCAAAGCATCGTGGCGCAGTCGCTGCGCGCGATCATCGCCATCCCGCTGTATGCCAATCCCCGCGCCAATTCAGAGGAATCGGCGGCGCGGCCCGAGCGCGGGCAGTTTCTCGGCGTGGTCTATCTGGATTCCCGCCGCCCCACGGCGTTCTCGAAACTCGACCGCCAAATTCTCGACGCGCTGGCGGTGGAGGCCGCCAGCATTCTGGACAACGCGCGGCTGGTGGAGCGCGAGCGCGAGCGGCAGCGCATGGAGCAGGAGCTCAATATCGCGCGGGATATTCAGCAGGCGCTGATCCCGCACGGATTCCGGGATTTTCCGTATTTTGCGGTGAGCGGCGTGCACACGCCCTGCCACGCCGTCGGCGGCGACTACTTCGATGTATTTCCCCTGGACGAGGAGCGCACGGCAATTCTGGTCGCGGACGTTTCGGGCAAGGGATTGGGCGCCGCGCTGCTCACCACTATGCTGCAGGGCGCGCTTTCCGGCATGACCATCGGCACCGATCCGGTGCGCGTGTTCAACCACATCAATAAGTTTCTGTGCGAGCACGCCGAGGTGGGCCGCTACGCCACGATGGTTTTCGGCATCCTGCACGCCAACGGCAAGTTCGTGTACATCAACGCCGGGCATCTGTCGCCGCTGATTCTGCGGCGCGGCGAGGTCACCGAACTCTTTACCGAAGGGTCGTTTCCCGTGGGCCTGATTCCCGAGGCCGATTTCACGGCCACCACCGTGGACCTCCAGGAGGACGACACGCTGATCCTGTTCAGCGATGGCGTCACCGAAGCCATGGACCCCAACGAAGAGATGTACGGCGTGGCGCGCCTGCGGGAAGTTCTTTCCGGCCAGCACCAGGCTCCCCTGGAGGAACTTCAAAAGACGGTTCTCCAATCCGTGGAGAACTTCGCCCGGGGCGCCCACCAGACTGACGATATCACGCTGCTGCTGGTCCGCTACCGCGCCGCCGTTCAAGCCGCCTCCGCCTGACCCTCCATCCGCGTTCTCATCTTGAAATCCGAAGCTGAAGAGAGATCCCTCCGGTCGGAATGACAAATTGTTTTGAGGAGATTGGGAAGGATCCAACTTCTCGCAAATCCGGCAGCCGGGCACGGCGCAGCAAGCAGCGCCCTTACGGCGGATTACGAGTGACGGACGATGATTGGCGATGCGCGGGACGCAATGCGAGACGGGTCGAGCGAAAGGCATGCCCGCGCCGAGGAAGTTTGCGCTTGACACCCGCGCAACCGGGCCCATACAGTGCGGCGGCGGCCGAGTTCCGGATGGGAATGGGCATAGTGCGGCCCACATGGGACTCATCGGGCAACGCCGGGAGGCCGGGATGAAGGCTGGGAGCTGGGGCTCGATCTGGCTGGTGTATCTCTATTCCGTGTTGTGCGCCGCGTCCATCAGCAAGCTCATTCCGATTGAACGGGACATCGAGCGCGCCCTGGGCACCACGCCCGAGGGGATCGGCATTGCCATTTCCCTGGTGTCCGTCTGTTCCGCATTTGCCGCGACCATCGGCGGAGGAATCATTGATCTGATCGGTGCGCGACTGGCGATCATCAGCGCGAGTCTGGTGGTGATCGTCGCCGATGTGATCAGCTTCTTTGCCAAGACGATGTTCGTGCTCGACCTGGCGCGGGTCATTGAAGGCTTCGAGTTTATCGGGATCATGGTGGCGGCGCCCGCGCTGATCATGGCGACCACCACGGGCAAGCGCCAGGTGCACGCGATGTCGCTGTGGTCCACCTACATTCCGGCAGGCTTCGGCATCGGCCTGCTGCTAGCCGTGCCCTTTGTGGGAACGCCGGCGTGGCGATGGACCTTCGTCGTCCACGGAGCCCTCTTCGCGGCCGCCGTGCTCCTGGGGGGCCTGTTGCCGGTGATTCCGCGGGAGGCAAACGCGGCCAAGCCGGTGTCCCAAAGATCGCGCCTCGCGGAACTTCTTTCGGTGTACGGCGAGATGGGTCCGATGCGGCTCTCCATCTCCAATGCCCTGCTGGTGAGTGTGGGCCTGGGCACGAGCACGGTAATCCCGAGATATTTCGCGCAGACCCATCACGTCTCGATGGCAACTTCCTCCACGATTTCCGCGTTCACGAATCTGGCGATGATCGCCGGCGGAATCGGGGCGGGGGTCGCCTTGAGCCGGGGCATGCGCACGATCTCGCTCTACGGTGGAATCGCGGTGATGGGTGTGATCGTGGGCACGCTGCTGTATGCGCCGTGGGTGGCTTTTCCGGCGGCGGTGACAATGCTGGTCCTGTGGGCGTTCACCACGGGCGTGGCCACGGCCGCGCTGATGGCGCTGTTGCCGCGGGTGGTGAAAGATCCTTCCCGTGGCGGCGCGGCCTCGGGACTGGTCGGACAAGTCATGGCCGTCACGAACTTTGTCACGCCGGCGATCTATTACCACACGCTGTCGAATGGGAGCTGGCTGTACTTTGTCGCGTTGGTGGTGGTCTGCTGGTTGGGGAGCCTGGCGTTCCTACCCGCATGGAAGATGCAGCCCGCGGCCGCGTCGTCATAGTCCGCGCCCGCCGATCGCATTGCGCTTGCACGACTGGGCGCGTACAATCCCCGTCGTCCGGAACCTGCGCGCGGCGTCGCGCCGGCTCCCGGCATTTCAAATCAGAAGGCAGGTGGCGCCATGCCCGATGCAGGATCGAAGCTCTCGGTGGAAGACCGGCTCGACATCCAGGAACTTTTCGCCAAATATTGCTGGGCCCTGGACCTGGGCGATGCCGACGGATTCGTGAACTGCTTCACCGAGGACGCCACTTTCAACCATTTGTGGCAGGGACAGATGCAGGGCCATGCGGCGATCCGCCGGGCGGTGCAGGAGCTCTGGTACGACCGCCACACGTGGTGGCTCGGCCGGCAGCATCTCGCCAATCATTACCTGATGACGCCGGAAGGCGCGGGCGTGCGCGTGAAAGCGTTTTTTTCGATCGTGCAGTACAACACGGAGTACCGCACGAATTTCGTCTTCGGCATCGGGACGTGGGACAACGTGTGCGTCAAGCAGAACGGCACCTGGCGGTTTCAGTCCGTGCAGATCAACGCGTGGATGGACAAGGATAAGATTCCATGGGCCGGAGAGCGTCCGGCTCCCGTCGTCCGCGGGAAGAGTTAGCAGGGGCTTTCCAGCACCCCTAGGATTTTTGCCAGGTGGCCCACATGAATCCCAGCGCGCCAGGCCGTGCAACATCCGATGCCGCCGGGCCGGCAGCCACGCCGGCGGAGCGGAGAAGCATCCCCGTCCGCAATCCGCGCACCGGGCAAGTCGACCGGAGCATCACGCCGCCGACGGCCGCGGAACTCGCCGAAATTTGCGCCCGGCTGCGGAAGGCGCAGAAAGCCTGGGGCAGCGCGCCGCTCGAGCATCGCATCGCCGTCATGCGGCAGTGGGCGGAGCGGCTAAAAATCCACAGCGCGGCCCTGGCCGAGGCGGATTCTGTGGACACGGGCTACTGCACGATTTCTCGCATGAGTCCGGGGATCGTGATCGGAAACATTCTCGGCTGGAGCAACGCGGCGCCCGGCGTTCTGCAGCGGGCGAGTCTCGAGGGCAAATCCTCGATCATGCCGCACATCGCGTTCTCCACGGCGCTGAAGCCGTACCCTCTTCTCGGCGTCATCAGCCCCTGGAATGCGCCGCTGATGCTCTCGCTGATCGACGCCGTGCCCGCGCTGTTCGCCGGCTGCGCGGTCATCATCAAGCCGAGCGAAGTCACGCCGCGCTTCGTCGAGCCGCTGATGCGCTCGATTGCGGAAGTTCCCGAACTCGCCGGCGTGCTCACCTACGTGGTGGGCGATGGACAGACGGGCCAGGACATCGTCCAGAACGTGGACATCCTCTGCTTCACCGGCAGCGTGGCCAACGGCCGGAAAGTGGCGGAGGCCTGCGCCCACCGGTTCATTCCCGTGTTTCTCGAACTCGGCGGCAAAGATCCCGTGGTGGTCACGGAAACCGCCGATCTCGAACGCGCCGTTACCGCCATTCTGCGCGGCGCATGCTTCGGCACCGGCCAAGTCTGTTTCTCGATCGAGCGCATCTACGTGCAGGAAAAGGTGCACGACGCCTTCGTCGATCTGCTGGTGAAGAAAGCCGAGCAGGTGGCGCTGAATTATCCGGACCCCAACCAGGGCCACATCGGGCCATTCGGCTGGGCGCGGCAGGCCGAAATCGTGGACGCGCACCTCGACGATGCCGTGGCCAACGGCGCGGTCATCCGCACGGGAGGAAAAAGCCAGAATCTGGGCGGCGGCCTGTACATGCGCCCCACCGTGCTTACCGGCGTCACTCACGAGATGAAGATCATGCAGGAGGAAACCTTCGGCCCGGTCATGCCGGTAATGAAATACGCGAGCGAAGAAGATGCCGTGCGCCTGGCCAACGACTCGATCTACGGCCTATCGGCCGCCGTGATTGCCGGCAGCGAGGAAGAGGCGCGGCGCATCGGCAGCCGGATCGACGCCGGAACGATCAGCCTCCAGGACACGTTTCTCACGCTCTCCAAAACCCGCGACGTCGAATCCAACTCGTTCAAGTTTTCCGGGATGGGCGGGGCGCGCACCGGGCCCGGCTCCCTCCTGCGCTTCGTGCGCAAGCAGGCTTTCCTGGCCAATACGGCGCAGCCGGACGACTTGCTGGCGCCCCCGGGGCCGCCGGGCCCGCCCGCTCGCTAGCGGCAGCGGCGCGGAAGAGTTCGGAATCCCATCGGAGGAAACGGCAAATGCCTCAACTGAATGGAAAAGTTGCGATTGTCACCGGCGGGGCGCAGGGCATCGGCCGGCATTACGCGCGGGGACTGGCTGGCGAGGGCGCCCGCATCGCCATCGGCGACGTGGTGGATTGCGCGCCTGCGGTCCAGGAGATTGCGGAAAAGCACGGCGCGAACTCCTGCCTCGGGCTGAAACTCGACGTGAGCGACGAGGCTTCGGTGCGGTCCTTTGTCGCCCAGGTGGCCGAGCAATTCGGACGCATCGACATCCTGGTGAACAACGCCGCGTTGTGCGCGGCCCTGCGTCCGGTTCCGACCGCGGAGCTCGACGTGGAGTTGTGGGACCGCGTCATGGCCGTCAATGCGCGCGGCCCGTTCCTGATGGCCAAGCACGTCGTGCCGCACATGAAAGCGCAGGGCTACGGCAAGATCATCAACATCAGCACGGGCATGGCCATGCGCGGCGTCCCCGGGATGCTGCACTACGCGACTTCCAAGGGCGCGGTGCTGTCCATCACGCGCTGCCTGTCGCGCGAGGTGGGCCAGTGGGGGATCTGCGTCAACACCATCGCTCCCGGATTGACCGTCAGCGAAACGGTGATGGCGCAACAGCCCGAGTTCATGGAGATGGTCCGCATCCCTACGAACAAGAGCCGCTCCATCCAGCGCGACGAGCGCCCCGAAGACCTCGTCGGCACGGTGATTTATCTGGCGTCGCCCGCCAGCGATTTCGTCACCGGCCAGACCATCCTGGTGGACGGCGGCTCGCTCAACAATTAGGACTCACCGCACAAGCAAGCGGCTAAGAGCGTGACTCGTGCAATGGCGATGATTCGCCAAATGCTGCATCGTTTCCGGATTGCCGACCATCCGCCCGCAAGCGGCTAGGATTTCCGGATCATCTCCAAGAGGGCAGCCCCGTCAGGCTTGAGCAGCTCGGCCACATGCTGCTTGTTGACCTGCGCGACGATGATTTGCCCAACTTCTGTCTGCACGTCCGAGAAAATCCCCATACTCTTCATCTTCTGTGTCTGGAACTCGTTATCTTCGGTCGGCGTAACGTAGTGCACGGTGCTCGCTTTGTAGCGATGGATCAGAAACAGCTGGACGAGCGCCATCATTCGCTTCTTGCGCAGCGGTGCGACCGTGTTCTGGTCGCGCACCAAGAGGAACTTCCGGCCGCGACGATCCTGGGCATCGGCGAAAATGATGTTAGCGAGCTTTTCACCACTGGGCTCGTCGAGCACGCTGAGTTCCAACAGTTCCGAACCGGCCGTATGGGGACGCAGCTCGACCCGCATCTTCGCCGGATGCTCCCAGTGCTTCCGCCACACCGCGAGCCACTCTTCCAGCAGCTTGGGTGGGACCTCCGTCTGAACCAGATGCTGGAACTGTGTTGATCCGATACCCATCGCCTTTGTTGCGGCGGTACGTCCCGTCGACGCGGTCAGTGCGCCGTCGAGCCGTGGCCCTCCTACGAGCGTCTGCGGCGTCCGATAGGGAGACTCGAGCAGCCTAAACTTGCGCTGCAAGCGCGCCAGCGCCAACATCCCGTCCTCCTTCAACGCGGTCGCGAACTCCTCGGCGGCCATGCCATCGATCTGGTGTCCACCGTACGTGATGAAATTGAAGACGAAGCCAAGCTTTCCGAGCTCCTCCGGAAACCGCTTCATCTCATCGTCACTCATGCCCGTGGTGTCCCAGTTGAATGACGGCGACAAATTGTACGCCAGCATCTTGTCGGGATATTCTGCATGGATCGCTTGCGCGAATTTTCCGGCGTCCCCGAGGTCCGCCGTCTTGGTCTCCATCCACAGGAGGTCCGCGAAGGGCGCCGCCGCCAGCGATTTGGCGATGGCATAGTCGATCCCGCCCCGAATTTGATAGAAACCGTCTGGCGTCTTGGGCAGCTCGCAATCCCAGGCCACCTGGATCCCCATCGACTTCGCCCGCTCGCGTACTTCGTAGAAGGAAGCGCGCTTCGAGAACGCCAGCCATTTCTCGACGCTCATGTCGAAACGCTCGCCTTCGGCCGCGCGGGACTCCATTAAGTCGGCGACCGCCTGCCCATAAGTCTTTAGCCCGGCTTCTGTCTGCCAGATTTCCATGTAGCGCGTGTCGATCTTCTCGAGCACCGCGTCGAGCTGGGTTGCCGACGCATGCGTGAGGCCCTGGGCAGCCTGCGCGATCATCGCCATGAGCCCCACCTGTTCCAGCCAAGCAAAGGTCGCCCGGTACTCCGTTTCCGACACGGCGAACAGCAGGTGTCCCCGGACGTCGACCCCCAGTTCGAATAGCTTTCTCAGAATGGCCAGATAGCCAATCCGATAACTTGGCAGCTCAAGGTTGGTTGCGCCGAGGATGAAGGGCTGGTCTCGCTCGTCGGTACGATTCTCGAGAAACGTCGCCGCCTCGGCATCGGTTCGGGCCACAATGATGCCCGGCACTCGCATGATGTCCAGCTGCAGACGGGCCGCGTTCAGACGCCTGATCTGCTCGTCCTCGCCGACCAGCACCTTACCGCTCTGGTGGCCGCACTTCTTCGCTCCGGGCTTCTGGTCTTCGATGTGGTAGCCCGGAACTCCAACCTCCACGAAGCGGCGGATCAGGTTGCGTACGTGCGCATCCCCGCCGTGGCCCGTGTCGGCATCGGCGATGATAAACGGTCGATAATCAATTGCCGGAGTCGCCTTACGCTGTTCTTCGCTCATTCGCGTGCGCGCGAAATGTTGGTTTTTGTCGGCCGTGAGAAGCGCCCGGACCAACACGGCTGCCTCGTCCGGCACCTGGCTGAGCGGGTAGCTCGCCAAGTCCGGACCTGGATCCTCGGAGAACGAACCTTTGGCGGAGGTCGCCCAGCCGCCAAGGTAAATGGCTTCGATCCCCATCCGCTTCAGGGTAACCGTCTGTCCCGGCGAATAGGGACCGAAGGTCGTGATCTGTCTGCGCTGTTCGAACAGCTCGCGCAGGCGCGTGTAGAACTCCTCGGCTGCCCGTCGCGCAACGGTGTAGTCGCTGGAAATCGTGCCCTGTTGCTCAACCACGTCATGCGGAGAGTAGAGGCGGACGATGCCCGCGAACCGGGGACTCGCAAACCATTGCCTAGTGGCCGCCAACTGCTGGTCGGAAGTGGTCATACTGTCTCCTGCCTATTAGAGCGATGAGTGCAAGATCTTCCCTTTGGAATTGGGAAACGGCTCTATTCTACTGTAACTCGCTGTGAATTGATTGGTCGACGGCTCGTAAACGCGCTAACCGGACAAGTAGAATCTCGCTGATTCCCTAGGAAGTCCCGTTCTGGGAAGTTGCAAGTCCCAGTGGCGCTTGCCGCTGATTCCGGTCGATCACGGCACACTCGGAAATTACCCATACTCCCGAAATGGATTGTTGTTGTAATCAGGCGGTTGCACGAACTCCCCGCACGGCTATTCATGCAACACCTGTGCGCCGGGGGTGTGGATGTAGAGCCGCGGCCTTTAGCGCGGCAGGTAAGATGCGCCTCGGTGATGCCATCGTGCCGGGCTGAAGGCCCCGGCGCTACATTAACGCCTCGGAAGAAATGGGCGCGGGGGGGTTGAATGTAGAGCCGCGGCGGTCAGCGGGCACCGTATTCCTTGCCGGTTTCGACGAAGGCGCGCACATTGGCGGGGTCGGCATCGTACATCGGCGCGCTGTTGCCGAGAATGTAGCCGCCGTCGCGGCCCACGTCGTCAATCAAGCCTTTCACCAGCGTCTTGATGTCTTCGGGCTTCCCGGCTTTCATCGTGGACGTCGGCACGTTGCCGCCGAAGCAGGCCCATCCGGCGAAGCGCTTCTTCACTTCTTTCATGTCAATCTGATCGAACATCCACAGCGTGGACCCGGCGGGAATGTCGGGGTCGGCGATGACGTCGAGCCGCTTGCGGTAGCTTCCTTCCACGAACAGGTACGGCACGAGCCCTTCCTTTACCATCCCGAGAATCGTCGCCTTCAGCGAGGGCCAGTAAAACGTCTTGAAATCCTTGTCGGAGAGGAAGGCGTCGGCGCCCTTGTGCAGCGGCATGAAGATGAGCGGATTGCGGGCCTTCTTCGAGGAGCGCACGCCGCACTGAATCGCCAGGGGAACCAGCCGCTCGACCGCGGCGAGCACCTTCTTGGGATGCCGGTGCAGATCGAGCATGACGGCGCGCGTGCCCCGCATCGTATCGCCCACCATGTCGAACGGCGCTTTCGAGTAGCCGCCGGCAAATCCCGGAATGCCCAGCGTCGTGGTGGTCCAGCGGTCGATCTTGGCGCACGCCTGAATCCATTCCAGCGCGGCGGTGCCGGCTTCCATCAGCCGCTTGCAGGCCTCCTGCACCTGCGGCAATCCAAAGGGTACAAACACCGGAGCGGTGTAGGGCAGCTCCTGGATGTCCGTAAGATTTTCCATCTGCTGGAGCGGGCCCAGGCTGGCAAACACACGCGGCAAATAAGTGCGGATGAAAAAATCGGTCGGATCGGTGGTCAGCTGGTCGTACTCGTCGGCGTGCATGTATTCGTTTTCGACGCACTGAAAATGCGTTTCCGGCGGAAGGCCGTGGCCGGGCCAGCGATAGAGCTGGTAATCGAGAATCTCGAAGACTTTGCCGGGGCCGTAGAGCATCGAGCCGGCGCGGTTATCCGGCAGAAAATCGGAGTGATATTTCTTGAGGGCGAAGCCGAGGCGTTCGTAATCGTACATCGCCTCCCAGGCCGTCACGCCGGCATAGTGGAAGGGAAAATATCCGGCCGAAGGGCAGACGGGAATGCGGTCGGGCTTGCGGAGCTGGACGACATCGAGAAACCGCTGCACGCGCTGCTCATAGGCCTGCGCGGCCTCCGGGGTGGCGAACTCGACTCCCTCCGGAAACTTCCACTGCCGGGCGCGCTCCTGGAATCTCTGCGCCGGTGTCAGCGCTTCCCACTGCTTGTCCATGTCAGCCCCCTGCGAGCGACGCGCTTGGCGTCACGCCACTGGCGACGTGCCGCGGACCGCCGGAACGCGGCCCCAAAAAAGAATGGCCCTGCTCCCGCGGATCGGCGGGTGTTATCCAGCCGCCTCGGGATTTTCGAGCAGGACGGCGATGCCCTGCCCTCCGCCGATGCATGCCGAGGCGATGCCGTAGCGGAGCTTCGCTTGGCGCAACTGGCGGGCCACGGTCAGCACGAGGCGCACGCCGGTGACCGCGAGCGGATGCCCGATGGCGATGGCGCCGCCGTTCACGTTGAGCTTGGCGCGATCGAGCTTGAGTTCGCGCTCGACGCCGAGGAGCTGCGCCGCGAATGCTTCGTTGATCTCGAAGCGGCCAATCTGATCGAGCGTCATTCCGGCGCCGTCGAGCACCCGGCGAATCGCGGGCGCCGGGCCGATGCTCATGATTTCCGGCGGCACGCCGACGGCGGCCACGGCGGCCACGCGCGCCAGCGGCTTGATGCTCTTCGAGCGCACATACGCGCCCGAGCCCACCAGCACGGCCGCGGCTCCGTCCACAATGCCGGAACTGTTGCCGCCGGTCTGCACGCCGCCGAACGCCGGCCGGATTTTCGAAAGTCCCTCGAACGACGACGGCCGAATGTGCGTGTCGTCCGCCAGCCGGTCCACTCCCTTCGGCAGTTGAATGCCCCGGGGTTTGTAGCCCGTCAATTCAAACTTCTCCGTCACCAGCGGGACGATCTCGCCCGCCAGGAATCCGTTTTTCTGGGCGGCGAGGGCGCGCGCGAAACTCGACTCCGCAAAGCGGTCGACGTCCTCGCGCGTGATCTTGTAGGTGACGGCGAGGGTTTCCGCGGTTACTCCCATGCTCACGTCGGGGGCGGTATCGTGCAGCGCTTCCCACAGCGTGTCCTTGAACTCGACCTGGCCGAGGCGGAATCCCCCGCGGTGCGTGTAGGCGGCAATGGGACTGCGGCTCATCGACTCCGCTCCCACGCACAACCCGAGCGAAATCTTGCCCAGCGCAATCGCGTCGGCGCCCTGCGTGATGCTCTCGAATCCCGTCCCGCAGACGCGCTGCACCATCAGCGCGGGGCGGTCCACCGGAACGCCGGAGTAGAGACCGATGTGGCGCGCCAGAAAGTAGCCGTCAAAGCTCGCCTTTTCCACGCAGCCGGCGATCACCGAGCCGACGTCGGCGGGCGGAACTCCCGCGCGCTCCAGCACCGTGCGAGCCACCTTGATGCCCAGATCCGTAGGCGATACCAAACCCAGTGCCGTGTTGTATTCGATGAAGGGGGTCCGAACTCCGTCCAGCAGCCAGATGTCGTTGTACGCCATATAAATGCCGTTTTCGTGTGCCATGCTTTACCCCTGTCTGACCGGCAACATAAATGCCATCCAGAATGACGTTGATGCCCCCACCAATGGTCGGGGCTAATCGGCCTGAGTGTACCACCGCCCCGGATGGCGAGGCATGAGTGGCCTTCATAGGTCCGCCGCACTCCATTCATGCTTGTAAGTGCATCCATTGTGCCAACATAGGCGCCACCCCGGGGCCCCGCAAACGGCCGCACCCTATTTTCTCCTGTAGGCAACTGCTGGGAACCGGCGCTTGCGTTCTCGCCCCGGTGCCCTAAGATAGTTTCATGGGCCCGAAACCATGGCGGGAACGGAGTTCGGCGGCCCCGAGGAAACGGGATGACGAACTTCTTTCGCGCGAGCACGCTGGCCGCTTTTCTGGCCGCCGCAATTTTTTCCGCAAGCCAAACCCTGCACGCCCAGGCGCGGTCCGGTCCGATTCGTCTGGAAGTTGACGCCTCGCACACGGCGCGGAAATTTCTGCACGCCCACTTGCAGTTCCCCGTGCGGCCGGGGCCGCTGGTGCTGTACTACCCCGCGTGGCTCCCGGGAGAGCACATGCCCGACGCCCCGCTCGTCAATCTGGTCGGCCTGAAATTCATGGCTGGCGGAAAAACGATTCCCTGGCGGCGCGACCTGCTGGACATGTTTGCGTTGCATCTGGAAATTCCGCCGGGCGTGAGCTCGCTCGACGCCGACCTCGATTTCCTGCTTTCGGCGCCCACGTCGGGATTTTCCGCCGGCGCTTCCGCCACGGCCTTTCTCGGCGTTTTGAACTGGAACCAAGTGTTGCTGTACCCGCAGGGCTATCCGGTACGCGAACTGACCTTCGTCGCGAGCGTCCGGTTACCCGCCGGATGGAAGTTCGCCACGGCGCTGCCCGGCGCGAAGCAGAATGGCGACACCGTGGACTTCCCCGCGGTCGCGCTCAATACGCTCGTTGATTCCCCCGTGCTGGCGGGACAATACTTCCGCGTGCTCCAGCTGACGCCCGGTCAGAATCCCCCGCACGAGATGGACATCGCCGCCGACCGGGAAACCGATCTGGCGATGCCCGCGGAAATGGAAGCGCATTATCGCCGGCTGGTGGCCGAAGCGGGCGCGTTGTTCGGCGTGCGGCACTACCGCGACTACCACTTCCTGATCAGTCTGAGCGACGATGTCGCACACTTCGGCCTGGAGCACCACGAGTCCAGCGACGACCGCGCCGCCGCCCACAGCCTGGTCGACGACACGGCGCGCCTCTATTTTGCGGACCTGCTTCCTCACGAGTACGTCCATTCGTGGAACGGGAAGTATCGCCGCCCGGTCGACCTCGCCACGGCGAATTACCAGCAGCCGATGCGCGACGACCTGCTTTGGTTCTACGAAGGGTTCACGAATTATTTGGGTGCCGTGTTGACAGCGCGCAGCGAACTCTGGAGCCCCGAGCAGGCGCGGGAGTCGCTGGCCCGCACCGCGGCCATGATCGCCCGCAGTCCCGGGCGCAACTGGCGGCCCCTGCAGGACACCGCCGATGCCGCGCCGATCCTGTATGACGCCCCCTTCGACTGGTCGAATTGGAGGCGCGGCACCGATTTTTACGAGGAAGGCACGCTGCTGTTCCTCGATGTCGACGCCACGCTGCGCCGCCTGACCAACGGCCAGAAATCCATCGACGATTTTTGCCGGATCTTCTACGCCGGACCCGGCGGCGAACCCGCCCTGAAGACCTATACGTTCGACGACATCGTCGCGACGCTCAACGGCCTGGCGCCGTACGACTGGGCGGGCTTCCTGCGAATGCGTCTGGATACCACCGCGCCGCCCACGCCCATCGAGGCCATCGAAAATGGCGGCTGGAAGCTGATCTATAACGAGCAGCCCAACGCGGTCCAGGAAAGCGCCGATGCCATGAATCAGCGCACCGACCTCGGCTCTTCGATCGGTCTGATTCTGACCGGCGATGGCGTGGTCGCCGACGTCATCCGCGACGGCCCGTCGTTTAACGCGGGGATTGGCCCGGGAATGAAAATCACCGCCGTCGACGGAAAGCCGTATTCGCCCGCCGAAATCAAGAATGCCGTGGCCGCCGCGCGGTCGGCTGCCGCGCCCATCCAGCTCACGGTCGTCAACGGCGCCCTGACCCAGACCTGTCCGGTGGCCTACCACGGCGGCCTGCAATACCCGCACCTGGTGCGCGACAAAACCCGCCCCGACTACTTGAGCGACATCCTCCGCCTGCGCACGCCGTGAAGAGCGCCGAAGCTATCAACAACGCACAGCGCCCACAATCCCGGTTGACATCTTTCCACATAGCTCTTGTAATGAATTGCCTCGACTCTATGCACACGCTTTCTCCATCGCGACCGTGGTAAGCCCCGGAACAATCTCCGCGCCCCGGGAAGAATCCCGGCAGCACGCGTTTCTGGTGGCGGCCGGAATTTTCCTGAGCCGCATCGCCGGACTGGTCCGCGACCGCGTCTTCGCGCACTACTTCGGCAATTCCGACGCGGCGGATGCCTTCCGCGCCGCCTTCCGCATCCCCAATTTCCTGCAAAACCTGTTCGGCGAAGGCGTGCTCTCCGCCTCCTTCATCCCCGTGTACGCCGGCCTGCTGGCGCGCAAAGAGGACGAAGAGGCGCGGCGCACGGCGGGCGCTGTCGCGGCGCTGCTGGCGCTGACCACTTCCCTGCTCGTCCTGATCGGCGTGCTGGCCACGCCCTATCTCATCTACGCCATCGCACCGGGCTTTTCCGGGGAAAAGCGCGAGCTCACGATCCGCTTGGTGCGCATCCTGTTTCCCGGCGCGGGCCTGCTGGTGTTCTCCGCCTGGTGCCTGGGAATCCTCAACAGCCATCGCCGCTTCTTCCTTTCCTACACCGCCCCCGTGATCTGGAATGCGGCGATGATTGCCACGCTGTGGGGCTGGGGAACGCGCTACGCGCAGTATCCTCTCGCGGAGATCCTGGCGTGGGGATCGGTGGCCGGCAGCGCCCTGCAGTTCGGCGTGCAATTGCCGGTCGTGCTGCGGCTGCTGCGCGGCCTGCCTCTGTCCCTGGGCCGCCATGCAGACAACGTGAAAACGGTGGTGCGCAATTTTTTTCCGGTATTTATCGGCCGCGGCGTGGTGCAGATCAGCGCCTACGTGGATGCGCTGCTGGCGAGCCTGTTGCCCACCGGCGCCGTCGCGGCGCTCAGCTACGCCCAGACGCTGTACACGCTCCCGGTGAGCCTTTTCGGGATGGCCGTTTCGGCCGCCGAGTTGCCGCAGATGTCCGGCGCGATCGGCAGCGAACAGGAAGTGGCGGCGGCGCTGCGCGGGCGTCTGGGCGCGGGGCTCCGCCAGATCGCCTTTTTTGTGGTGCCGTCGGTCGCGGCGTTTCTGGTGCTGGGCGACGTCATTGTGGCCGCCATCTATCAATCGGGGCGATTCGTGCACGCCGACGTGATCTACGTGTGGGGAATCCTGGCGGGTTCAACGGTGGGCCTGCTGGCCTCGACGCTCGGCCGGTTGTACTCCTCGGCGTACTACGCGCTGCGCGACACGCGCACCCCGCTGCGCTTCGCCATTCTGCGCGTCCTCCTGACCACCGTTTTCGGCTACCTCAGCGCCATTCCGCTGCCTCCGGCACTCGGACTGGGCGCGCGCTGGGGCGTGGCCGGCCTGACCGTCTCCGCCGGCGTGGCCTCGTGGGTCGAGTTCACTCTGTTGCGGCGCACCTTGAACCGCCGCATCGGCCCCACCGGGCTTCCCCGGGATTACCTCGCCAAGTTGTGGGTCGCGGCTCTGGCGGCTGCTGCGGTTGGCTGGGGAATTCACCACGTCGTGCGGGGACACCCGATTCGGGTCGCCGCGCTGGTCCTCGTGCCGTACGGCGCCGTCTACTTCGCGGCCGCGCTGATGTTTCGTCTCAGCGAAGCCCACGTCTTCTTTCGCTGGGCCGCCGGCAGGCTCGGGCGCGGGTAAGGTTGCCTTTCCCCAATAACCCAAGTTGCGGTAGCCACGACGAGCGCTCTTCTCGTCGTGGGCATGTCTGGATGCGGCGAACACCCCACGACGGACAACCACGGTTCGTCGTGGCTACCCCGGATTCTGAAAGCAGAGTTCGCGGAGGACACCGGTTTTGTAGGACAAACGCGATTGCCTGTCCAGGGATGCTGTGGCGACATCCTGCGCGGACGGCCAGGAGTGGCTGTCTCACAAGAATGGTTTTGTAGCGCCCGTCCCGCAGTGGCGGGATGGGCGCGAGGGCTATGCAGGCGTGCGGCCGCGCCCGCGCAATTCAGCAGGGCGCGTTGGGCAACAGCATGTGTGCCTCACGGAGTTTGCTGCCGGGAACTGTTAGCGTCTGCCGCCGGAGGGTGCGGAGCGTTCGGGCTTGAAGGCTTGCCATTCGCGGATCTGCTCAGACACTTCGGCCTTCTCGCGGTCGGTGGTGGCTGCATCCCACCGTCGACGGAGTTCTTCGAGCTTGGCCTCCACAAATCCGGCTCGTCCTGATTTCTTTGCTGGTTTTTCGCGGCCACCGTATCCCATGTTCTAATTACTCCTCTTTGGATTTGAAAATTTCGCCCTGCCCCACCACCGCCCAACCGGGCGCCTACCCACTCTCTATTGTACCCTGTTGTGCGGTTTCCGGCTGGACGGCGAGGCTCTTTAACGCGCTTTCTCCGCGGCCCGCAACGTTTCCAGCGCATCCCCGGTTCCGCGCATGGGCGCGCCTTCGGGAGCCGCGCGCAGGTATTGCGCGGGCCAGGCGAGGGGGTGTTGCAATTCGCGGGCCGCGTCCAGCGGCCAATACGGATGGCGCAGAAATTCCCGGGCCATCAGCACCACGTCGGCCTGGCCGTCCCGCACAATGGCCTCCGCCTGCTCGGGCGAAGTAATCAGTCCCACGGCTCCGGTCAGAATGCCCGCTCGCTGCCGGATCGCCTGGGCAAACGGAACCTGATAGCCCGGGCCCACGGGCATCTGCGCCCCCGCAATCTGCCCGCCCGACGAACAATCCAGCAGGTCCACGCCCAGCGCGCCGAGCTGCCGCGCCAGCTCCACGGATTGCTCCAGGTCCCAGCCGCCTTCGGCCCAGTCGGTGGCTGAAATGCGGACGAACAGCGGAAGATTTTCCGGCCACACGCGCCGCACCGCGGTCACCACCTCGCGCGCCAGCCGCGTGCGATTGTCAAACGAGCCGCCGTAGACATCCGCGCGCCGGTTGGTGAGCGGCGAGAGAAACTCGTGGATCAGGTAGCCGTGCGCGGCGTGAATTTCGATCAGCTGAAAGCCGGCTTCCCGCGAGCGGCGCGCCGCCTCCGCAAAGGCCTGCACGATGGCGTGAATGCCCTTCTCATCGAGCACCGACGGAGTGGCGTACTTTTCGTCGAAGGCGATGGCGCTGGGCGCCACCGGTTTCCATCCGCCGCGCGATTCGGGAACCCAGCCCGTGCCTTCCCAGGGACGCTCGACGCTGCCCTTGCGCCCCGCGTGCGCCAGTTGAATCCCGGCCACTGTCTGCTGCTCGCGCAGGAACCCCGTGATCCGGGCCAGCGGCGCGATCTGCTCGTCTTTCCACAGCCCCAGGTCGTGCGGGCTGATCCTCCCCTCGGGCAGGACCGCGGTGGCCTCCGCCAGAATCAGCCCCGCGCCGCCCACGGCCCGGCTGCCCAGATGCACCAGATGCCAATCGGTGGCAAAACCATCGGTGCTCGAATACTGGCACATCGGAGAAACGGCGATGCGGTTGCGCAGCATCACATCGCGAATCTTGAGTTCCTGGAATAGGTGCATGGAAGGGCTCCGCCGGTTTGGGACTTTGGGTATCGTCGCGAGACCGGAAGCAAATACTAACCGCCCCGCCGCGCCGTAGCAAGCCTCAGCCCTGGACCCACTTCGTTTGGCGGCAGGTACACACCTGCGGGGACACCGGGCGGCGCCCCGCGGCCATCCGGGCCCAAGAGTTGCGGCTAAAACTTGTAGACGATGCCCACCGAGACTTTGGGGCTGTACTGGTAGGTGCCGAAGAAGCGCGTCCCGATCATATCCGCGGAAATGCGGTAAGCGATGCGATGCCGGTGCGCGTTGAAGTCCACGCCTCCACCGCCGGCGTAGGCGAACGCCCATTGGCTGCTCCAGGGCGTCTGGGGCAGGAAGTGCGCTGTCCCCGCCATCCCGTGCACCCACCATTCCACCTTGCGGCTCAATGCAAAGCGGTAACGCAAGCCCCCCATAACGGAGGCGAATTTTGAGGTGTAACCCTGTTGCGGGCCTCCTTGCCCCACTATCATCTCGACATCTCCGCCGGCGGACCCCCCTTGGCGGTAATAGACGAGCGAAAGATTCAGGCCATTCATCTCCTGGGTGAGGCTGGGGATTTCGTAGAAGCGGAGAAACGTGTAGCCGGCGGACGCTTGCCAGTTGTATCGCTCGAAGACGCTGTACACGCCCGGCTCTCGTCGATCCGGCCGGCTGGTGGCCGCCGAACCCATCGCGTCCGCGGCGGGCATGGCTGCGGCCGCTAGCGCGGGCTGCATCGCAGAGGTCAGCAGTGTCGCCCCTGCGGAATTTTCCTGCGCCCCGGCCCCCACGGCGAACGCAAGGATGGCCGCCCACAGAATTACACTCTTCCTCATCACCTATCCCCCCCAAGCACTTCCCACTGACCAGACTGGTCCTCTCTATTGGACCGGGAAGCGCCCCTCATGTCCACCCAAACATCGGTCGGTGATAGATAGAAAGTTACGCCCTGTTCTCAGGGCCGGGAAGTGAGGACCACCGAGGATGAGAACTCCACTCCCCGGCGGCGGCCCCGAGGATTCAACTCTTCTTGGGCGCGGGCTGAATCTCGACAAACTGCCAGCCGAAACGCCCCTTGATGCAGAGGTTGCCGTGGGTGACGCTGTGGTCCACCGGGGAGGTAACGCGAACGATCTTGCCGTCCTGTGCGTGCACGGTGAGGTCGCAGCCCACGCCGCAGTACGGACAGATGGTGTCCGTGCGGGTCTGCCGCGATTCATTCCATTGGCCGGCCAGGCGCAGATCGTATTCGCTCTTGAACATCAGCGCCCCGGTGGGGCAGACGCCGATGCAGTTCCCGCAGTACACGCAGGCCGAATCCGGCAGCGGGACGTCGTATTCGGTGGCGATATGGGCGGAAAAACCGCGTCCGGCCACGGCGATGGCAAACGTATTTTGCGCATCGGTGCCGCACGCCTCGACGCACTTGTAACACAGAATGCACTTCGCGTAATCCCGCACGTAGAGATCGTTGTCAATCTTCGGCATCTGCGCCACCGTCGCCGGTGACGCTCCGAAGCGTTCGGGACGCGCGCCGTACCGCTTCATGTATTCGGCAAACATGGGCGCGGTCGACACGTTCACCGACGACGCCAGAAACTCCAGCACCATCCGCCGGCTCAAGCGCACCCGCTCGGAATCCGTCTGAATCACCATGCCCGGCTCGGCCTTGCGCGAACACGCCGGAACCAGCGTGCGCGACCCTTCCAGCTCCACCACGCAGATGCGGCACACATTCACCGGCGTCAGGCTTTCCAGAAAACACAGTGTGGGAATGTCGATGCCCAGCTGGCGGGCCGCGTCAATGATCGTCGACCCTTCCGGAACGGAAACCGTTCGCCCGTCCATCTTGATCTCGATCATCGCCCGCGCTCGTGCCGGCGCCTGCGGCACCGGCCCGCGCGGCAACGGGATCAGCGGCGAGGGAGCTTGTGCCGATTCGCTCATGAAAACAGCCTCCATCGATTCAAAGCGGACTCCAGTGCGCTCGACGCGGTTTGTCCCAATCCGCAGATGGACGCGTCGCGCATGGCCTGCCCCATCTCCCGTAACAAGCCAATCTCCTCGGCCGGAGAGCCCAGCGGCCGGCGGTGGACCAGCCGCTTCAGCGTTTCTTCCTGGCGCACCACGCCCACACGGCACGGCACGCACTGCCCGCAGCTTTCGTGGCTGAAAAATCCGGCGATGCGCAGCAGGATCTGCTGCAAATCGGCCGAGTCGTCAAACAGCATGACGACCCCCGAGCCGAGCGAGGCGCCGATCGCCCGCGTGCCCTCAAACGTCAGCGGCGTGTCCAGTTCCTTCGGCGAAACGAAGCCGCCCGCCGCGCCGCCCAGCAGCACGGCCTGCAGGCGTCCATTGCCTCCGACGCCGCCCGCCAGCTCGATGATCTGGCGCAGCGTCGCGCCGAACGCCACTTCGTACACGCCGGGCCGGACGGCGTGCCCCGAAACGCAGAACAGCCGGTAGCCGGTCGAGTTCCCCACGCCGATGCGCGCGTAGGCCGCGCCGCCCATGCGGATAATTTCCGGTACGTTGACCAGGGTTTCGACGTTGTTGACCACCGTCGGCTGGCGGAACAGCCCCGCCTGCGTCGGAAACGGCGGCTTGTTGCGCGGCTCGCCGCGATACCCTTCGATGGAATTGAACAGCGCGGTTTCCTCGCCGCAGATGTAGGCGCCCGCGCCCCGGCGCAACTCGATGTCGAAGCGCATCCCGCGGCCCAGAATATTGTCGCCCAGCAGCCCTTTGGCGCGGGCCGCCCCGATGGCATGCGCGATCCGCTCGCCCGCCAGCGGATATTCCCCGCGCAGGTAGATGTAGCCCTTCTGCGCGCCGGTGGCCAGCCCCGCAATGGTCATGCCCTCGAGGATGGCGAACGGGTCGCCCTCCATCAGGATGCGGTCCTTGAACGTGCCCGGCTCGGACTCATCCGCGTTGCAGACCACGTAGTGCGTGCGGCCCTGCCCGCGCTGCGTCAACAACGCTTCCCATTTCTTGCCCGTGGGAAACGCCGCGCCGCCCCGCCCCAGCAGGCGCGACTCGATCATCTCCCGCACCACGGCTTCCGGGCCCATGTCCAGTGCCAGCCGCAACGCTTCGTAGCCGCCCGCGCCCTGGTATGCCTCCACGCTCGCCGGGTCCACCTGCCCGACGCGTTTCAGCAGGCGCAGCTCCGGCCGGCCCGCCTGCGGGACCGACGCCCGAATGTTCAGGGCGTCGGGCTCGGCGGGCAGCTTGCCTGCGACGCCATCCTGCATCAACAACTGAATCGCGCCCGCATCCGCCGGAGCCACCACGCGCTCGCGCGGCTTCTCGCCCGCCGCCGTGATCACCGCCGCCGGCGCGCGCTCGCACAATCCCAGGCACGTGCTCCGCTTCCACGTCGCGCGTCCGCCCAGGCAGGCCGACCCGGCAGGCCCGAGCTTCTTCTCCAGTTCCCCGCACACGGCCCCGGCCCCCAGCGCCAGGCATCCGATGTCGTCGCAGACGTGCGCCACCACGGCGGGCTGCTCCGTCAGGGAAAACATCCCATAAAACGACGCCACGCCATGCGCTTCCGCCGGAGCAAGATCCAGCCGCACGGAAATGTAATTCAACGCTCCGGGGCTGACCCAGCCGATGTGCGACTGCACCGCGTGCAGCGCCGGCAGCAGCAGGTGCCGCCGCGAACGCGCCTCGTGCCCGCCGAACGCCGCGCGGCTATCGGTAGCGACGTTGCGTTCCCCGCCGTCCCACCCCGACGCCGGCGCGCCCAAAATTTTATCGACGGCGGATTGTTCGGCCGCGGTAGCCCGGGCCTCGGTCAGATGAAGATCCAATTAGTTCTCCTGGCATTTCTCGATGCGAATGGCGGTGGCCTTGAACTCGGCCGTCCCCGACTTCGGATCGATCGCATCGATGGTCAAGTCGTTGGTCGCGACCTGATCGTGGGCATGAAACGTTAAGAAGGCAAGGCCGGGGCGGAGTCCGGAATCAAAGCGCACCGGCGCAATCACCGAGCCGCGGCGCGAGCTGACTCGCACCTTCTCTCCCTCGCGCACGTTGTAGCGCGCCCCGTCCTCCGGACACAGCTCCAGGGCTTCCTCCTGGCGCAGCGGAGAGGAGTAGCGGCCGCTCTGCACGCCCGTATTGTACGAATCGAGCCGCCGCCCCGTGGTCAGCCGCATCGGATACTCGGCGTCGAGCGCGTCCTTCGGCGGCGCAAATTCCACCGCACTGAACGGCGCGCGCGGGCCAATCAACGGCGTGGCCCACAGCCGGCCGTGCAGATAGATTTCGCCCGGATGCGTTTCGTCGTAGCACGGCCACTGAATCCCGCCCAGTTCTTCCAGCCGCCGGTAGCTCATTCCTCCGTGGATCGGGCTGAGCTGCCGCAGTTCATTCCAGAGGCCCTCGGAATTGGGCTTGCCCCAGTCATGTCCCAGCCGCCGCGCCAGATCGAAGATGATCTCCACGTCGTCGCGCACGCCGGGAGGAGGCGGCACCGCCGCGCGCACGCGCTGCACGCGGCGCTCGCTCGACGTGACCGTGCCCTCGGATTCGCACCATCCCGCCGCCGCCGGCAGAATGACGTCCGCCAGCGCCGCGGTCTCCGTGTAAAACATGTCTTGGACGACCATGAAACCGAGCCCGCCCAACAGCTTGCGCGCGCGGTGGCGGTCCGCCTCGGAATCCACGGGGTTTTCGCCCATCACGTAGAGCGCCGTCAATTCGCCGCGCTCCATGGCGTCGAACATTTCGCTGAGCCGCAAGCCGCGCTTGGGATCGATCTTGGCGCCCCAGGCGCGCTCGAATTTCCCGCGCAGCTCGTCGTTCTCGACGTGCTGGAAGCCCGGCAGCCGGTCGGGCAGCGCGCCCATGTCTCCCCCGCCCTGGACGTTGTTTTGTCCGCGCAGCGGGTTGATGCCGCTGGCGTAGCGGCCCACGTGCCCGGTCAGCAGCGCCAAATTGATCAGCGCCAGGACGTTGTCCACCGCGTTGTGGTGCTCGGTGATGCCCAGCGTCCAGCACAGCTCCGCGTGCTCCGCGCGCGCGTAGGCGTGCGCCGTCTGGCGAATGACCTCCGCGGGAACACCCGTTTCCCGCTCGGCGCGCTCCAGCGTGAATTTCTCGACGAACTTCTTGTAGGCCTCGAATCCGCTGGTGGCATGCTCGATGAACCGCGCATTCGTCAGCCCGGCGGCGATGATTTCGCGGCCCATGGCGTTGGCCAGAATGATGTCGGTGCCGACGTCCAGCCCCAGCCAGACGTCCGCCCATTGCGCGGAGGTCGTGCGCCGCGGGTCGATCACGTACATCTTCGCGCCCTTGCGCACCGCCTTCAGCACATGGTGAAAGAAAATCGGGTGCGTCTCCCGCGCGTTCGAGCCCCACAGCAGGATGACGTTCGTGTCTTCGATGGCGCGGTACGAACTCGTCCCGCCGCCCGCCCCAAATACCGTCGCCAGACCGACGACGCTGGGAGCGTGTCAAGTCCGGTTGCAGCTGTCGATGTTGTTCGCGCCGATCACCGTGCGCACAAACTTCTGCGCCGCGTAGTTCGCCTCGTTGGTCGTCTTCGAACAACTGAACATCCCGAACGTCTTCGGACCGTGCTTCTGAATCTGCGCGCGGAAACCCTCCGCCACGCGGTCCAGCGCTTCATCCCAGGTGGCGGGACGATGCGTGCCGTTGACTCGGACGAGCGGCTGCGTCAACCGGTTCTTCGATGGGATCGCCATTGCGGCTGAATCCTCCGCTAACAATTCTGCCACACGGTCGCGTGCGGTCAAGCAGTATGTCTTCCGCGATTCCTCGCGCCCGTGCATTTTCGCCCCGCGCCGCCCTATAATGGCCGTGACGCCAATGCCCAGCACGCCCGAGAGTACCTACGCCTTCCTGCTCGACACCTACGAGACGGAAATTCTCAAGATCGTGGGAATCTGGTCCGCGTTCCCCGACAGCGCCATGGATTTTCGCCCCAGCCCCAAGTCCCGCACCGTCCTCGAACAGTTCGAGCATCAGGTGCAGTCCGAGGGCCGCTGGATGACCGCCATGCTGGGAATCGACACCGGAGATCCCAACCCCGCCGCGAAAACAAAACAGGGCTACATCGAAAAATACCGCGCCGACGCCACGCGGCGGCTCGAAATCCTCCGCACCAAGCCTGATCCGTGGTGGCGCGAGCCGGCTTCGTTTTTCGACGTCCCGCGCTCCCGCGCCTGGATCTTCACACGCCGCGTCACTCATTCCGCGCATCATCGCGGCCAGCTGATCGTCTATCTGCGCCTGCTCGGCATCCCCGTCCCGTCGGTCTACGGCCCCACCGCCGACACCGGCGGCAAAGTCATCTACCAGCTTTGATCCCGTCGCGCGACAACCTCACTCATAAATCGTTTTTAGGAGGCCGGGGCTTCAGCCCCGGCGTTAACGCATTCGTTTTCACAGGGCTTTCGCGCCTTTTGCGTCCCGACGTCTTGAGTCGGGAAGCCCCTGAAGTCAGGCTAAGAAACCTGCCACACCATTTATGAGATGAGTTGCAGTTCCCCTGCGGTCAGCCTTCTCTCCCGATTCTTCTTGCGTTCTTTCTCCCTGCGTCCTCCGCGCCTCTGCGGTGAATCGCCCTTCTCTGTGTGAAGCGCCCTTTGCCCCTGACCATCAGCGCCCCTCACGCATCCCGTCCCAGCAACGATGACCGCGCCGCGCAAAACTCCACGATCCGCGCTTCGCTCCAGAAGCGCTCCGCGCCGCGCGCCCGCGAAATGAATCCGCAATGGCCGCCCTGCCGCGGCGCCACCAGCGTGATGTTGGGATTCTCGCGCAGCGCCGTGCGCGCGAACGTCGCATAGGGAACGAACGGGTCGTCCTGCGCCGTCAGGATGAGCGTGGGCCTGCCAATCGCCCCCACGAGCTGGACCGCGCTGGACCGCGCGTAGTAATCGGCGGCGCCTTCAAACCCGCAGAAGCGCGCCGTGATCGCGTCGTCGAAATCGCGCACCGTGCGGATCGCGCGCATGCCCCCGTTCACCGCCGCTTCGTACCGCTCCGGAAACAGCCGCGCCTTCTCGCGCATCCGGCGCTTCAGCCGCCGCACGAAATGCCGCTCGTAGAGGAAATTCCGCGGCTCCGCCAGCGCATCGGCGCACGCCGCCAGGTCGAACGCCGGCGCCACGGCCACGAATCCGCGCAGCTGTTTCGGCGCGGAATCTCCGAATTCACCCGCCATCTTCAGCACGAGATTCCCGCCCATCGAAAACCCCGCCGCGAAGATTTCCGGCAGCCCGTCGCGCTCGGCCAGTTCCCGCACCACCGCGCCAACGTCGCCGCTCAACCCCGAATGGTACAGCGTCGGCGTCAGATGTTCGGTGCCGCCGCAGTTCCGCTGGTTCAGCCGCACCACGTTGAAGCCCGCCGCGCAGGCCTTCTCCGCGGTGCCCAGGATGTATCCGGATTCGCTCGAGCCTTCCAGACCGTGCAGCAGCACCAGCGTGGGATGCTCGCGCGGGCGCTCCTGCCAGTGACATTCGCCGCGCACCCGCGTTCCCGGCTCGGTCTGGAACAATCGCGGACTGCTCGCGAATAGCCGCGGAAACCGCCGCGGCCAGAACGCCGCGGCGATCGTCATCCGATGCGCGTTGCGAAGAATCGTGTGCGGCTGAAATTCTTTCACCGCTTCCCATGGTAGGCACTCCGCCGCCTCCGCGCAACTTCTTGCCTTCCGTTCCTGTCTTTTGTAGCGGCCGCCCGGTTTTGGGGCGGGCAGCTTTTTGCCCGCGATTGCGCCAAGCTAGTGTTGCGTCCCGCAAATAACCGCCAATAGTTCGCGGCTTGTAATCCGCTGTAGGGGCGCTGCTTGCTGCGCCCTGCCGGGCTGCCAAATTTGCGAGCTATCTCCGGGACACTACACTCGCAGACAGCGACTTGGTGTAGGATTTACCCGGCCTGGAAACGGGCCATGAACATCCCGCGCAAGGAGCCCCTGATGAATCGCACTCTTCGCAACAGCAGCGCCAGCCGCTGGCTCACCGTTTTTCTGGCCGCCGCCCTCGCATCCGCCGCCGCGCTCTCGCTCGGCGCGCAACAACAGGCGCCCCTCCCCGAGGGCTACATCCGGCCCGCGCCCGTCACCGCCACGGGACAAGCGCCCAACATGAAGGGCGAGCAGCTCTCGCCCGCCCGAACGTTCAAGGTCACCTTCGGCCCCGGCGATGAACTGCTTTCCGGCCTCACCGAATTTGCCGCCAAGAACCACATCGCCGCCGCCCGCATCACCGGGCTGGGCGGCTTCAGCACCGCCACGCTCGGCTGGGGCGATCCGCCCAAGGGCGCGTTCAAAAAAATCGCCATCGACCAGAAGTGCGAGCTGGTCTCGCTCATCGGCAATATTTCTCTGCGCGACGGCAAGCCCTACGTCCACACCCACGCGGTGGTGAGCCTTCCCGACGGCAGCACCAAGGGCGGCCATCTCATCGACGCCCACGTCTCCCCCATCGCCGAAATCTTCATCGTCGAAGCCGAGTCCGGGCCCCCACCGGCGCCGCCAGCGAAATAGCACGCCATGCCATGAGGCAGCAGATCCCTGCCTCGTTGCTTCACTGTTTCCCTGCTTCGTTGCCTCCCCGCCTCCCTGCCTCCAACTGTCCACAGACTCTCACACTTGCAATTCGCACCGCATGCACTACCATGATTTATGGGGCATTTTATGGAGCAACAGAGCACAACCAGCGGACGCAATGTAGGGAGCCAGGCCCTGCCCAGCAGGCCCGGCGCAGCCGTCCCACACCGGTTTCTAATCGCAACACCCCCGGAAACAGAAATCGCCGTAACTCGTTGGAAACAAAGGGTCGGCACCAGTTCTAATCGCTACACTTTGCACCCCCCTGAGCATCGCCGTCCCGCCCGACCGGCGGGGGTCGAGGGACCTCTGTTCCCACGCTTCCACGCACGGCACAGCCGGCCGTGGACCTCGATTCCTCTGCCTCCTCTGCTTCCTTTACTTCCTCTGCCTCCTCTTCCACCGCTCGCCGCCTTGCTTTCATCGGGCGATGCGCCTAAAATACCGAATCCATTCATGAAGGAATTTTCCCACAAAGAAGACTTTTCCAAGCCCGGCGCATCCTGCTGGGCTTCGGTGTTTATACAGGGCCAACCCGCCCGCAGGAGACGCAATGATTGATGGAGCCGTTCCCGAAGCCTTGACCTTTGACGACGTGCTGCTGCTGCCCGGCAAATCGTCGGTGCTGCCCGCGCAGGCCGACACGCGCACCTACGTCTCGCGCAAGATCGCGCTGAACATTCCCATCGTGGCCGCGGCCATGGACACGGTGACCGACGCGCGCCTGGCCATCGCCATCGCCCGCCAAGGCGGCATCGGCTTCATCCACCGCAACATGACCATCGAGCTCCAGGCCGAGGAAGTGGACCGCGTCAAACGCTCGGAAAGCGGCATGATCGTCGACCCGGTGACCATTGCCCCGGAACTTTCCGTGCGCCAGGCCCTCGACATCATGAACAAGTACAAGGTCTCGGGCCTCCCCGTCACGCGCGGGCAGAAACTCGTCGGCATCCTGACCAACCGCGACCTGCGCTTCGAACGCAACCTCGACCAGGCCGTCAGCAACATCATGACCAAGGAAAACCTCGTCACCGTGCCGGTGGGCACGACGCTGGAAGAAGCCGAGCGCATCCTGCAGAAGCATCGCATCGAAAAACTTCTCGTCGTGGACAAGGATTATCAACTCAAGGGCCTGATCACCGTCAAGGACATCCAGAAAAAACTCGAGTTCCCCAATGCCACCAAGGACGATCAGGGGCGGCTGCGCGTGGGCGCGGCCATCGGCGCCACCGGCGACTTTCTGGAGCGCGCCGAGGAAATGGCCCACGAGAAAGTCGACATCCTGGCCATCGACACGGCCCACGGCCACACCACGCGCGTGATGGATGCCATCCGCGCGGTGAAACACAAATTCCCGGACCTCGACCTGGTGGCCGGAAACGTCGCCACGGCCGAGGGAACGCGCGACCTGATCGCGCTGGGCATTGACGGGCTCAAGGTGGGCATCGGGCCGGGCTCGATCTGCACCACGCGCGTCGTCACCGGCGCGGGCGTGCCGCAGATCACGGCCATCTCCGAGGCCGCGCGCGCCGCCCAGGGCAGCGGCGTGCCGGTGATCGCCGACGGCGGCATCAAATTTTCCGGCGACATTACCAAGGCCATCGCCGCCGGCGCCTCCGCCGTCATGATCGGCAGCCTGTTTGCCGGCACCGAAGAATCGCCCGGCGAAACGATTCTCTACCAGGGCCGCACGTTCAAAGCCTACCGCGGCATGGGCTCGATCGGGGCGATGGAAGCCGGCTCGGCCGACCGCTACGCACAGGAAGGCGCGGCGCGCGGCAAGTCGGTACCCGAAGGCATCGAAGGCCAGGTCCCCTATAAAGGGCCGCTCGCCGGGCTTGTTGACCAGCTGGTCGGCGGGTTGCGCAGCGGCATGGGATACTGCGGCGTGCAAACGTTGAAGGAACTCCACGAGAAGGGCCGGTTCGTCCGCATTTCGCAGGCCGGCCTGCGCGAAAGCCACGTCCACGACGTCATCATCACGCGCGAGGCGCCCAACTACCGTCTTGAATAGCGCGCGAGAAAATTCTGGAGCGAGCTGGCTTTCGTCGTGGTGGCCGGCCATCGTTTGGGCCATCCTCATCTCGGCCTTTTCCACCGGCGTTTTTTCGTCCGAACACACCAGCCGGTACATTCTTCCCCTGCTGCAATGGATTTTCCCGCACGCCTCGCACCACACGCTCGCGCTGCTCCATCACCTGCTCCGCAAAGGCGGCCACGTCGGCGAATACTTCGTCCTGAGCCTTTTCCTTCTGCGGGGAATCCGCGCCGGGCGGCGCGAGGCGCATCTCACCTGGGCGCTCCTCGTGATTACGATGGTCGCGGGCTACGCGGCGCTGGATGAATGGCACCAGTCGTGGACGCCGGGACGCGGCAGCCTGGAGCTATCCGACATCCTGCTCGACACCACCGCCGGGGCCGGCGGACAAATCATCGCCGCCGTGGCCGTGCTGGCGCTGCGCAAACGGGAGCGGCCGGCGCCGAAACCGGAAATATTGGCGGCAAAATAAAAGCCCGTCCGAGAAATCCGGACGGGCTGGTGAATGCGGTTGGAGAAGGCTCTACTTTTCGGCCGCGGCTTCCTTTTCTTCGGGCGCTTCCTCCGCGACAGCCTTTTTCGGCTTCTTTTCCTTTTTCTTCAATTCCGAACCGATGAATTCGAGGATGGCCAGCTCGGCGCCATCTCCAATCCGCCAGCCCACGCGGATGATGCGGGTATAGCCTCCCGGACGATCGGCAAAACGCGGCGCCAGATCGGTGAAGAGCTTCTGCGTGGCGCCGGGAGTCATCAGGAAAGAAGCGGCCTGCCTCCGCGAGTGCAGCGAGTCGCGCTTGCCGAGGGTGATCATGCGCTCGGCGAGCGGGCGCGCGGCCTTGGCGCGGAGGAGCGTGGTTTGAATGCGTTCGCGCTCGATCAAATTGGTGACGAGGTTGCGGAGCGTGGCCCGGCGATGAGCCGGTTGACGCCCAAGTTTAGAACCTGATCTGAGATGTCTCATAGTGCAGTCCCTGGCCCCTGGGGGCTTAGATAGCCGTGGTCTCTTCCGAAGACGGAGGAGCGGTCTGGCTCGGGAGCGGCGGCCAGATGATGCGGCCGTGCTCATCGAATTTCATTCCGAGGCTCAAGCCCATCTTCAGGAGGATGTCCTTGATCTCGTTGAGCGATTTGCGCCCGAAGTTTTTGGTTTTGAGCATTTCCGATTCGGTCTTCTGCACGAGTTCGCGCAGATTCTGAATATTGGCGTTCTTCAGGCAGTTGTAGGAACGCACGGAAAGCTCGAGTTCCTCCACCGACCGGTCGAGGAATTCCAGGCGCGGGTCGGCGTAGTTTTCGATGGCTTCTTCGGAGATTTCCGGCTGCTCCTCGAAGTTGATGAAGATGCTCATGTGATCCTTGACGAGTTTGGCGGCCAGGCCGATGGAGTCCTGCGGGGTGATGGCGGCGTTGGTCCAAACTTCGAGCGTCAATTTTTCGTAGTCGGTCATCTGGCCGAGGCGCGCGGCTTCGACGGCGTAGTTGACCTTGCGCACGGGCGAGTGGATCGAATCGATGGGGATGTAGCCGATGGGGAGATCCTCGTCGAAGTTGCGGTCGGCGGAGACGTAGCCGCGGCCGTTCTTGACGCGGAGCTCGAGTTCGAGCTTGCCGCCCTCGCTCACCGTGGCGAGGTAGATGTTCTTATCCAGGACGGCGATGTCGGCGTCCTCTTCGATTTTTTCCGAGGTGACCGGCCCGGGCGCATCCACGGTGAGGCGGATGGTCTTGGCCTGGTCCGTATTCAGCTTGAGCGGGACCTGTTTGAGGTTGAGGATGATATCGGTGGCATCCTCGACCACGCCGGGGATCGGCGAGAATTCATGGAGCACGCCTTCGATCTTCACGGCGGTGATTGCGGCGCCCTCGATGGAACTGAGCAGGGCGCGCCGCAGCGCGTTGCCCACGGTGGTGCCCCAACCGCGCTCGAACGGCTGCGCGGAGAATTTTCCGTACTTATCCGTCAGCGTCTCAGGTTCAGCCGCCAACCGCTTTGGTTTCTGAAAACCCTTCCACATCTTCACCCTTCCTCCCGGCCCACAAGGGGCCGACCCGCAAACTTTTCGAATCAAGAAACGGCGCTACTTCGAGTACAACTCGACGATCAGCTGCATGTTCATCGGCGGCGTCTGGACGTCCTCGCGGCGCGGCAAGGCCACGACGCGCGCCTTGAAATTCTCGCGGTCGATATCGAGCCACGGGGCGACGCCCTGGCTCTGCGCCAGATTGCGGGCTTCGAGAACCATGGCGTTCTGGTGCATCTTGTCCTTGAGGGCGACCTCGTCGCCGACGTCGACCAGATAGCTGGGGATATTGACCTTGTGGCCCTTGACGCGGATGTGTCCATGGAGCACGAACTGGCGCGCCTGGGTGCGCGACCCAGCCAGCCCCATGCGATAGACGACGTTATCCAGCCGCCGCTCGAGCATGACCATGAGGTTTGCGCCCGTCGGACCCGGAGCGCGCTCCGCCTTCTCGAAGCAGTTGCGGAACTGGCGCTCGAGAAGCCCGTAGGTGCGCTTGACCTTCTGCTTTTCGCGCAACTGGATGCCATACCCCACCATTTTGGGGCGGCGCGCCTGGCCGTGCTGGCCGGGAACGAAATTCCGCTTTTCGATGGCGCACTTCTCCGTAAAGCACCGGAGGCCCTTCAAGAAGAGCTTCTGCCCTTCGCGCCGGCACAACCGGCAAACCGCATCACGATGTCTTGCCAAGTGCTTCTCTCCTTTGCCACGAACAACTAAACTGTGTGACCGAAACGCTTATACGCGGCGGCGCTTGGGCGGCCGGCAACCATTGTGCGGCACGGGCGTCACGTCCTTGATGGAATTGATGTGCAGCCCGGACGACGCCAGCGCGCGGACGGCGGATTCGCGCCCCGCGCCCGGCCCCTTGACGCGCACTTCCACCGACTTCATGCCGTACTGGTCGCGCGCGACGCCGGCGGCGGTCATCGCGGCCTGCTGGGCGGCGTAGGGCGTGCCCTTGCGGGAGCCCTTGAAACCGACCGAGCCGGCCGAAGACCAACTGACGGCGCGGCCATCGGGATCGGTGAGCGTGATGATGGTGTTGTTGAACGACGCCTGAATGCACACGACGCCGTGCGGCACCACGCGCTTCTCTTTCTTTTTGCGAAACTCTTTCTTGCGTTTCGTCGGCTTCGCCGCAACCGGAGCTACGGCCGCGTCTTTCGTTTCTTTGGCCACGATAGTTTCCTCTTTTGCCTTTCCAGCAGGCGCCGGCCGAAGCCTTGAGCGCCCCTACTGATCGCCGAACCCAGGCGGCTACTTGCGCGCCGCTACTTTCTTCTTGGCCGCGACGGCACCCTTGCGCGGGCCCTTGCGAGTCCGGGCATTGGTATGGGTGCGCTGGCCGTGGACGGGAAGATTGCGGCGGTGGCGCAGGCCGCGGTAACACTGAATTTCGATCAGCCGCCGGACGTTCATCTGCGTGTCCTTGCGGAGATCTCCTTCGACGCCGCCTTCAGCCTCGATGGCGGCGCGGAGGCGCGTGACTTCCTCTTCGGTGAGGTCCTTGATCTTCTTGGTCACGTCGACGTTCGCCTTTTCGGCGAGCGAACGCGCGCGCTGCTGCCCAATGCCATAGATGGCGGTGAGACCGACCCAGAGCCGCTTATTGGGCGGCAGGTCCACGCCTGCAATGCGAGCCATGCGGTTTTCCTCCCTGCGTTTCCGGTTATCCCTGGCGCTGGCGGTGCTTCGGGTTGATGCAAATCACCCGGACGACGCCGCGCCGATGAACAACCTTGCACTTCATGCAAATCTTTTTAACCGATGCACGAACCTTCATTTCGTCGACTCCGTCATTTCCGGCCCGCCGAGGCGAACACCGCTTCTGGCGGGAGCCCGCCTACTTGTAGCGATAGACAATGCGCCCGCGCGTCAGGTCGTAGGGCGACAGCTCCACGGCGACGCGATCGCCGGGCAGGATGCGGATAAAATTCTTCCTCATCTTCCCGGAAATGTGGGCGAGAACCTGGTGCTTATTCTCCAGCTGGACGCGAAACATCGCGTTGGGGAGCGGCTCGATGACCGTGGCCATCACTTCGATGGCGTCTTCCTTGCCGCTGCCCTCGCCGGGTTTCTTTCTTTCCTGTTGTGGCCTGTGTGCCATGTGCTCCTTACCGCGAAGGCTCCGGGGACCGCGTCCCTGCGCAGCGAGCCTTCGTGGCTGCAAACTCAACCGCCGCCGCGCTGCTCCCGCTGGCTACCAGCAGGGGCCGACGGCATCCCGCGGGCGCGTCAGAATCCACGGCCCGTCGCTGGTCACAGCCACCGTGTGTTCGAAATGCGCCGAATCGCTTCCATCCTCGGTGACCGCGGTCCAGCCATCGTCCAGGACGCGCACGCCGGGTCCGCCGGCATTGACCATGGGCTCGATGGCGAGCACCATGCCTTCCTGCAGGCGCGGCCCTTGTCCTGGCACGCCGTAATTCGGGACCTGCGGATCCTCGTGCATCTTGGTTCCGATGCCGTGACCCACGAACTCCCGGACGACGGAAAAGCTGTGCTTCTCGACCCACTCCTGCACCGCCGAGGAAACATCCCCCAGGCGATTGCCGGGCCGGATCTTCTCGATGCCGCGCTCCAGCGACTCGCGCGTGACGCGCAACAGCTTCTGCCGGGCCGGGGAAATCTTCCCCACCGGGACGGTCAGCGCGGCATCGGCAAAGTAGCCTTCCAGCTCGACGCCGAAATCCATCGAGAGGATGTCCCCCTCGCGCACGCGGCGGGAGGGCGACGGAATGCCGTGCACCACCTCGCTGTTGATCGACGCGCAAACCGAACCCGGGTATCCCCGGTATCCCTTGAACGCGGGCCGCGCGTGATGCTCGGCGGTGTACGCCTCGGCGCATTCGTCCAGCTCTTTGGTCGTCAGGCCCGGCCGCACCATGGCGCGCATTTTCTCGAGCGCGCCCCAGACGATCAGCCCGGCCCGGTGCATCTTGTCCAGTTCGGCCGGCGATTTACAGACGACCATCACGCCCTTCGATGCGCTTGATAATCGCCTCGAGCGCGCGGCTCACGTCTTCCATTCCCGCCGAAGCATCCACGGCATCGAGCAGTCCCTGGCGGCGGTAATAATCGGCCAGCGGCATGGTCTGGCGCTCGTAGGCCACCAGCCGCTCCTTGACGACATCCGGGCGGTCATCGGGGCGCTGCACGAGCTTGCCACCATCGTGATCGCAGGTGCCCCGCACCTTGGGCGGCGCGTCATATGCATTATAGATCGCGCCGCACACGCTGCAGGACCAGCGTCCCGTGAGCCGCCGCATCAGCACGTCCAGGCTCACTTCAAAATCGACCACGACCGGCTTGCCGAAACCCTTGCTCTCGAGGACGCGGCCCAACTGCTCGGCCTGCGGCAGGGTGCGGGGAAACCCGTCGAACACAACCCCTCCGGCGCAATCCGGCTCGGCCAGTCTTTCCTCGACCATCTTCATGATGACATCATCGGGCACCAGCTCGCCGCGCTCCATAATCGGCCGGGCCAGCCGGCCCAACTCGGTGCCGCGGCTGACGGCATCGCGCAACATATCGCCGGTGGAAAAGTGGGGCACCGCGCAGCGCCGCGCGAAACGCTTCGACTGCGTGCCCTTTCCCGCTCCCGGCGGCCCCAGAAAAATGAACGCGCGATTGGTTGCCATCTCCATGCGAGCCGCGGGCGTCACCCCCGGCGGCCCCGCAGCCGGCCCTTGCGCACAAACCCTTCGTAATTCCGCATGACCAGCTGGGCTTCGAGCTGCTGCACCGTATCCATGGCCACGCCGACGACGATCAGCAGCGACGTGCCTCCGAAATAAAACTGGACGCCCAAGCCGTCGAGGACGAAGCGCCACATGTGCTGGTCGAACCAGTTGCCCACCAGCCAGAGATGCTGCAGGTGAATCCCGGAGATCATCCATTCCGGCAACAGGCAAACAATCGCCAGGTAGACGCCGCCCACCAGGGTCAGCCGCGACAGAATGCGGTTGATGTATTCCGAAGTGTTGCGCCCGGGACGAATGCCGGGAATGAAGCCGCCGTTCTTGCGCATGTTATCGGCCAGCTCGGTGGGATTAAAAATAATGCCCACGTAGAAAAAGGCGAAAAAGATGATGAGCCCGACGTAGAGCACGGTATAGAGCGGCTCGCCCCAGCTGATCCATTTGGCGAACGACTGAAAGATGGAGGACTTGCTCTGCACCAGCAACGCCGCGGTTTGCGGGAAGGTGAGCAGCGAGCTGGCGAAAATCGGAGGAATCACGCCTCCGGAATTGGCGCGCAGCGGAAGATAGGTCATCTGCCCGCCCATCACTTTACGTCCCACCACGCGCTTGGCGTATTGCACCGGGATGCGCCGCTGGCCGCCTTCCACCAGGACGATGAACGCGATTACCGCGGCCATCAGCACGATCAGCGCCACCAAGGCGATAGGCGTGAGCGAACCCCACTGCTGCGTCCGGGCTTTCTCGAAGAGGTCCTTCACGGCGCGCGGCAAGCCGACGACGATGCCGGCGAAGATGATGAGCGACATGCCGTTGCCGATGCCGCGGTCGCTGATCTGCTCGCCCAGCCACATGATGAAGGCCGAGCCGGTGGTGAGCGTCAGCATGGTCATGAGAATGAAGCGCGGGCCCGGATGATAGACCAGCGACTGCCCCGCCATGCCGCCGCGCTGGAGCGTCAGAGCGATGGTGAACGACTGAAAGCAGCTCAAGACGATCGTGAGGTAGCGGGTGTATTGCGTAATCTTGCGCCGGCCGAGATCGCCTTCCTTCTGGAGGCGCTCGAGGTAAGGCCACACGACAACCAGCAACTGCAGGATGATGGAGGCCGTGATGTAGGGCATGATGCCGAGCGCGAAGATGGTCAGACGGCGGAGGTTGCCGCCGCTGAACAGATCGATCAGGCCCAGCATCGAACCCTTACTCTGCTCGAACAGCTGCCCGAGAAGATCGGTATTGATCCCCGGAGTGGGAACAAAAGCGCCGAGGCGGTATACGGCCAGCACCGCCAGCGTGAACAAGACGCGGTTCCGCAGGTCCGGCGTGCTGAAAATATTCCGAAACGCCTCGAGCAGCTTCCTCATTTCAGGACTTCGACCTTCCCTCCGGCAGCCACGATTTTCTCTTCCGCCGATTTGCTGAAGGCGTGGGCCTGCACGGTCAAAGCAATTTTCAATTCGCCGTTGCCGAGAATTTTGACGCCCTCGCGCAAGGCGCGCACGATGCGGCGTCCGGCGAGCAGCTCCGGAGTCACGGTATCGCCCGCGGCGAAGGCGTTGAGGCTTTCGACGTTGACGACGGCAAACGATTTCGGGAAGGGGCTGGAGAAACCGCGCTTGGGCAAGCGCCGGTGCAACGGCATCTGGCCGCCTTCAAAGCCCGCCCGGCGGGAATAGCCGCGGCGGGACTGCTGGCCCTTGTTGCCGGCGCCCGAGGTTTTCCCGAGCTTGGAGCCCATCCCGCGGCCGACGCGCACCTTGCGGTGACGCGAGCCGCGCGGGGGTTTCAGATTCGACAGTGTTGGTTGCATGGACATTTCCAATTACCCCTGGATCTCGACCAGATGGTGGACCTTGGCGATCATGCCGCGCGTCTCGGGCGTATCCGCACACTCGATGACCTGCTGCATGCGGCGGAAGCCGAGGCCGCGAATGGTCTGGCGCATGTCGCGGGTGCAGCCGATGAAGCTGCGGATCCACTTAAGCTTCAGCGTTCCCGGCGTTTTGGTTTTGGTAGCCATAGTTGCTTGCTCCGAGTATTCGAGCGGCTAGGAAGCAGCCGGTTCTTCGGCGCCCTTGCCGCGCGCTTCGGCCACGCGCGCGGCGTCCTGCAGGTGCAGCAGGGCGTCAAACGTGGCCTTGATGACGTTGTGCGGGTTCGACGTGCCGAGCGACTTGGTGAGCACGTTCTTGATTCCCGCGACCTCCATGACGGCACGCACGGGGCCGCCGGCGATCACGCCGGTGCCTTCCTGAGCGGGCTTGAGCAGCACCTGGCCCGAGCCGTAGCGGCCCAGCACCTGGTGCGGGATGGTGGAACCCTTGAGGTTCAGCTTGACCATATTCTTCTTGGCCTGCTCGATGGCCTTGCGAATGGCCATGGGCACCTCGCGGGCTTTGCCCATGCCGAAGCCGGCATGGCCGCCCTGGTCGCCGACGACGACGAGAGCGGAGAAGCTGAGGTTCTTGCCGCCCTTGACGACTTTGGTGACGCGGTTGATCGAGACCACCTGGTCTTTCAGGTTGGCCTGGTTGGTTTGCAGCAGGCGGCGCACCGCCAGCGTGTCTTTGAGTTCTTGTTTCGCCATAGTTGTCAGAACTTCAGGCCCGCCTCCCGGGCCGCTTCCGCCAAAGCCTTCACGCGGCCGTGATAGAGGTAGCCGCCGCGGTCAAACACCACGAGTTCCACGCCGAGAGCGCGGGCGCGTTCGGCAATGATCTTGCCGACGACCTTGGCCGCGGCGATGTTGCCGCCGCCCTTGATCTGCGCGCGCACGGCTTCGTCGAGAGAACTGGCCGAGGCCAGGGTGCGGCCCGCGTTGTCGTCGACGACCTGCGCGCGAATGTGACGGATCGAGCGATGCACGCAGAGCCGGGGACGCTCAGGCGTCCCCGCAATCTTGTTGCGGATGCGCCGGTGCATGCGCTCGCGGTGCATCTCGCGGGACAATTTTCGGACCGATACGGCCACGCTGGTTCTCCTTTTCCTGTTCCTGCGGCGGTGTTACGCCGCCGCAG
>JAIQGD010000145.1 GCA_020072765.1 Terriglobia bacterium | reverse complement strand
GCGTCGGCGCTTTTGCCGACCCGGCATCTGCCCGGTCCGATACACCCGGACCGGCCGCTACAAAACCCGCTGAGCTTCCGCACGCGGCGCGTTACGGCGTGCGGGAGACCGAGTAATGGCCGCTATCGAGCGCCTCCTGGGAAACCCACATGCCGTGGAAGGTGGTGCGCACGCGCACCGGCAGCTTCACCATGGCCACGGGCCCGGCCTCGAGGTTTTTCGCGTCCAGGATGACCAGGTCGCTGCGGTTTTCGGCCATGCGGTTCACCAGCGCCAAAATGTAGCCGTCTCCCTCGGGTGAATTCGGCTTGCGCGGCGCAAAACATGGTTCCTGCACGCCGGAGTTGGGTCCGGGACTCCACGAGTTGGCCGCGCCGGTCTTGAGATCGTAGTGCCCCACCGAGCTAAATCCGGACATCCCGGCCCACACGCGGCGCGGATCATGGCAGACCACGTAGCCGTTCCGGTAGGTTCCGTTGCCCTGATAGCGGTCGTCGGTGCGCGGCATTTCGCACAGCCAGTCGTATAGCCGCTCGCTCTTGATCTCCTCGGTCTGGCCCGCGAGGTCCAAGGTCAAGCGCGTGAGGTAGGGCGCTCCCTGCGTGGGATCGGGGGGCGCGCCGTCGTGGTTGGGGAAAAACGCGAAGGAATTTCCGCGCGACAGGCATATATCCACGCTCACCTTCGAGCCATTCGAGCTCCCGTTCATCATGTGCCCGGCAAAACTCGTGGGGCCGCGGAACCACCGAATCTGATCCGCCGTGCCGTAACGCGGCACCACCGCCACCATGGTCTCCTTGTCGCGGTGCCACTGGTAGAACGGGCCGCCCTTCTTGAGCACCTCGACATCGGTCAGCAGCGGGAAGAACGGGAAGATCACGTATTTGTCGCAGATGGCGAAATCGTGCAGCATGCCCGGCCACGGGGCGTTGAACCAGACCTCATGCTTCACCTTGCCGTCCGGCCCGATAACGTAATAGGCCATGTCGGTGGTGCCGTCGCCCTTGGCCTGGTACGCGAAGGTCAACAGCTCGTTGGTGGTCTGGTCCAGGTGCGGGTGGGCGGAAAGCCACACGGACTTGATCCCGCCGTCGTAATCGTAGCGGCGGATGGTTTCCAGCGTGTAGGGATGAATCTCGATGGGCAGGTCGTCCTCTTTGAGCGCCAGCAGTTTGCCGGCGTGCCACACGACGTTGGTGTTGGCGGTGCCGGGATTGCAGCCCTTGGCAATCGGGTCGTGGGTATAACGGTTGCGGTAGCGTCCGAAGAGCCCGCGGCGGTGCTTTTCCTGCAGCAGAAAACGCTCGGTGCGGACGTAGCGCGTCTTGAAATCCACGTGCCCGTTCTCGAAGCGGAACATCACCACCAAACCCTCGCCGTCGATGAAGATGTCGTCGCCAATCAGCGGCGGATACTGCCGGTCGGGACCGCAGCGGTAGAGCGCGCCGTTGAGATCCTTGGGGACCTCGCCGTAGGAAACTTCGCAGTCGCGCAGATCCGACTCGAGACGCACCGGCGCGCCAAAACCTTCATAGAGCGGAATCTGAGGAAAGCGCACCGCGTTCAGCGTGGCAAGTTCCTGCTCCGTCAGGTTCTCCATCGAAACCCTCCCGTTTGCCTGCTGTAATATGTGGCTCGATCTTGCGGGCTATGCTAATCAGGTACCGTTTTACTGTCAACAAAGATGGCGGGTGGAGCTGAAGATAAGCGGCGGGACCGTAGGAAGCCGCGCGGATGCGGAAAAGCGCGGGCCTTGCGCGCGCGAAACCTCTGCTCTCTTCACGTTCGAACCAAGAGAGATTCTTCGCTTCGCTCAGAATGACGGAATATACTTTTCCCTGCGGCCTGCTAGTGCCCGGCGGGTTCCTGCGCGCCGACGCTCTGGTCGGGCACGTCGCCGGCGCGGCCCTTGACCCGGTCGTAGACGCTGTAGTGGCAGGTCGAGCCGAGGGCTTCGTTGTAGTGAGTGATCACGCCCAGAGAGGTGCGCAGCTCTTCATTGAAGCGGCGCAGATCGGCGAGCTGCTTCGCCCGGGCGGGCTGCTTATGGCCGTCATGGGTCAGGAGAAACTTCTGGTAGCCGGCATCCCACAGGTGCGTGAATTGTCCCTGGGACATGATGGAGGGAATGACCGTCGTGTAGAAAAGCCCCTCCGGAGACTTCCGCAGTTCGGCTCCGCAGCCGTACTTTTCAATGCGCACGACCCCGCCGGAACTGCGCACGAGAAAGCCTTTGGTCGACAGGGCTTCCACCTGAGCCTGGCTGAACAGCTGGTTGATGTACCACATAGTGCTTCAGAATATGGATTCTACCCCGCCCCTGTAAAGCTAAAAATCCGATGGCGCCGCCGCGGGCCCACCCGTAGAAGCCAGCCCCTGCCATCTGCTAGACTGCTGTGACTTCGATGGCCACCAACACACGAACTCCGGCGGGCCGGGAGGCGGGCCAGCCGGACGCTGCGCTTTCGCCCGACGAACTGCTGCGGTACTCCCGCCACGTCGTCATGCCCGAAGTGGGCGTCGAGGGGCAACTCAAGCTCAAGCAGGCCAAGGTGCTGTGCGTCGGGGCGGGGGGTCTGGGCGCGCCGCTGAGCCTCTACCTGGCGGCGGCCGGCGTGGGCCGCATCGGCATCGTGGATTTCGATGCCGTGGACGCGAGCAACCTCCAGCGGCAAGTGCTCTTCAGCACGAACGATATCGGCCGGCCGAAGACAG
>JAIQGD010000077.1 GCA_020072765.1 Terriglobia bacterium | reverse complement strand
GCCGCCCCTGCCGGCCTGCGCACCGTGCGCGATCTCCCGCTGGCGCTGTTCCCGCCCGGCCCGCTCGCCTGAGGGCGGGGAAAGCAGAAAATAGAAAAGGGAAAATGGTGGACGGGCCTTCGCGCGCGCCGGTTGCTCAGAAAGGCAACTTTGGGCGGGCCGTCGAGTGCTGCGATCAGAAAGGGTCGCGACCGTGTGTTTTCTATGACTTACGAGGATTTCTGTTTCCGGGTGTGCTGCGATTAGATTTGTGCTGAAAGCACGGCGCGATTCGCGATGCCGCATGCCCAACGCTCGATGCCGGAGACGCGCCAGCCCTTTGCGGCGCGGGATGCAAGTCCGGTTGCCCATATTCGTTCCTCGCCGGGGCTGAACAGTGCCCCGACTCACGCTAACACAGGAGGGGAACGGTTTTCTATTGTGGAAACTACGTAGATGGTTAACTGCAAGAACGCAGCCAACAGTCGACAGCTAACAGCTAACAGCTAACAGCTAACAGCTAACAGCAGATCCCTCACCCCCATCCGCAAACAACGCGGCTGGGTTCGGGATGACAGCTCTTGTTTTGTTGGCACGTTGCTACGGAGCAACGACTGCGCCCGCCTTCCCGATAAAGGCCATCGGGACGCAAACGGCGCGAAAGGCGGCCGCTACATGACGGCGGGTGCCGTGCGGGCGGGGCGATGAATTCGGCTGCCCTCACCACATGGGCAGCGGCCCTACAACATGGTGGCGCGCTAGGCGGGGCGGGGTTTGCGCCAGAAGCGGGCGATGGCGGCGAAGTCGGGGTCGTCGGGGGAGGCGTCCTTGACGGCGGAGAAGGTAGTGTAGGCGGCTGCGGCGGCGGGGAGCGGCGTCCCGAGCTGCTGGGCCAGTTCGAGGGCAAGGCGCAGGTCCTTGTGCATAAGGCGCAGGGGGAAGCTGGGCGGGAAGTCGTTTTTCAAGATGAGCGGAGCTTTCACGTCGAGCAGCGGGGAACGTCCCATGCTGGACTGCATGACTTCGATCAGGCGCTCGGCGGGGACTCCCGCGGCGGTGACGAGGGCCAGGGCTTCGACCAGCGCGTCCACTTCGAGGGCCAGCAGCAGATTCATGCCGAGTTTGACGGTTTGTCCCGCGCCGTTGGGCCCGAGGAGGAAGAATCGCCGGCCCATGGCGGCGAGCACGGGCTGGACGCGTGCGAGCACTTCGGCGCGTCCGCCGACCATGAAGACGAGTTCGCCCTTTTCCGCGCCCCAGGTGCCGCCGGTCACGGGCGCGTCGAGAAAATCGACGCCGCGCTCGGCGCACGCGCCGGCGACGCGGCGGGCGAGGTCGGGCGAGACGGTGCTCGAATCCACAAGCACGCTGCCGGGGCGCAGGCCGTCGAGCGCGCCGGTTTTCTCCGCGGCACCCTGGGGGCCCCACAGGACCTGTTCGAGCGCGGGCGGATCGCTGACGATGGTGATGAGGACGTCGGCGTGGGCGGCGGCTTCGCGCGGGCTGGCCGCGAGCGTGGCGCCGGCGCGGACGAGATCCGCGGCCTTGTCCTTCGAGCGATTCCACACCACGAGGGGAAAACCCGCGCGGAGCAGATTGTGTCCCATGGGCCGGCCCATCAGCCCCAATCCGATCAAACCGACACTCGTCTTCATGCGCGCCTCCCGCGGCACAACCGATTCCACTATACCTGCGGGGCGCGGGGGATGGCGCGGCAAAGTTTGCGAGGAGAGGAAACCACAGATGAACACAGATCAACACAGATCAACACAGATCAACACAGATCAGCAAACATCAGCAAGATATACAGCTGCACGGCTCCTCGTGATTAGGGGATGTCCCTTCGGGCTGACAGGAACGTGGGTTGGAGAAGACGGGTGGCTATTTCGCGGCGGGCGTGTTGGGTGGGGAAGGCGCGCGTGGTTTCCCGTCGGTCTTCAGGACGCGAATAACATAGTCGTAGGGGATTTCTACGCGCATGGCTTTGTCCCGGCCGTCTTGCGAAAAGACGTCTTCAATGAAGATGGCCTGGCCGCTATCGGCCACCAGCGTGCCGGACACGGTGAGATAGATCTCCCCCGTGCGATAGCGGGCCTCGACTTGTTGTCCAAGCAAAGAAGAATACCGCACCATGACGCTTTGGCCTCGCCGTTCGACTGTGGGGGGATCGTACCACGGCGGGGTGGGAGGATGCGGTAATTAAGTGCAAAACGTACTTATGAGATATCAGAAAGAGGGGCGCGTGGCGCGGGCGTTCAGACGAGGGAGAACTCGACGCGATGGCGGAGGGGGTCGATGCGCTCGGCGCGCACGCGGAGGCGGTCGCCGAGGCGGAACAGCTGCGGGGCGGCGCCGCGCGCGCCGCGGTGGGGCTCGGTGACGATGGAGTGGTCGCGGTCGCGGTAGAGGCATCGCTGGCCGGTGGATTCCTCGAGCCGGTCGATGCTCACGAGGCCTTCGACGAAGATATCGATCAGTTCGACGAAGAATCCGAATTTCTGCACGGAAATAATCAGGGCGTCGTACTCTTCGCCCAGATGCTGCTCCATGAATTGCGCGGTCTTCCAGTCCATCAAGTCGCGTTCGGCGGTGTCGGCGCGGCGCTCGGCTTCCGAGCTTTCGGTCGAGACTTCTTCGAGCTCGATGCGGCGATAGGGCCCGAGCGTGGCGGCGGGCCGCGGGGCGCCGGCGCGCGCGGGGGCGGGCGGGGCGTGCGCAGGTTTCGCTTCCGGGTTTTCGAGCGCCCATTTGAGGGCGCGGTGGACGATGAGGTCGGGATAGCGGCGGATGGGCGAAGTGAAGTGGGTGTACTCCTCAGTGGCGAGCGCGAAGTGCCCGAGAACGTCGGCGGCGTAACGCGCTTGCTTGAGCGAGCGAAGCATCAGGTAGGAAAGGATGCGCTCCTCCGGCTTGCCGGCGATGATCTTGGTGAGGCGCTGGTAATGCTGGGGACGGATATCGACGTCGGCGGCGCCGGGCAGGATGACGGCCATGGGCCGCTGGCGGCCTCGGCCGATGTGGCCGCCGCGGGCCGGAGGCGGCACGCGGCCGTGGCGGACGGGCACGCGGCGCTCGGTGAGGTCCTCGACGCCGAGCGAGTAGCCGAAGGCTTGGGCGAGTTCCTCGAACTCGAGGACTTTTTTCGGGTCGGGTTTTTCGTGGACGCGGTGCAGCGAGCCGATGCCGCGGTGTTCGAGATATTGGGCGACGGCTTCGTTGGCCGCCAGCATGAACTCCTCGATGATGCGGTGGGCGATATTGCGTTCGCTCCGGAGGATGGCGGTCATGCGGCCGACTTCGTCGAACTCGATCACCGGCTCGGGCAGATCGAAGTCGATCGAGCCGCGGGCGTGGCGGCGGGCGCTGAGCAGCAGGGCCAGCTCCTTCATGCGGCGGAATTCGCCGGCGAGCGAGGCGTAGCGGCGGGTCATCTCGGGATCGCCCTCGAGCACTTTGTTGACGTTGGTGTAGGTCATGCGCTCGGCCGAGCGGATGACGCCGGGAGTGAACTCGGCGCGCAGCATCTTTCCGTGCGCGTCCATTTCCATGAGCGCGCTCATCACCAGGCGGTCGACATGGGGGTTGAGCGAGCAGATGCCGTTGGAAAGCTCCTCGGGAAGCATGGGCACGGCGCGGTTGGGGAAATAGACGGAATTGCCGCGGAGGCGGGCCTCGCGGTCCAGGGGCGAAGCGGGGCGGACGTAGTGGGCCACGTCGGCGATGTGGACTTGGAGTTCGTAATGTCCGCCGGGCAGCGGGCGGATGCACACGGCGTCGTCAAAATCGCGCGCGGTTTCTCCGTCGATGGTCACGATGGGCAGGTCGCGGAAATCGCGGCGTCCGGTGAGGTGCCAGGCGGGGACGTCCTGGAGCGTGCCGCGCGCCTCGGACAGCACTTCGTCCGGGAAAATGTGGGGCAGATGATGCTTGCGAATGATGATGGCGACGTCCACGCCGATGTCGCCGGGGCGCCCGAGAATTTCAATGACGCGCCCGCGGGGCGCCAGGCCGCCTTTGGGGAAGCGCAGGATTTCGGCGTTGACGACCGCGCCATCCAACTCCGGAAGGCGCACGGAGCGGCTGGGCGCCGGAGCGGCGGCGTGCCGCGCGCGGAGCGTTTCCTGAAGCTCGGCGGTGAGTTCGTCGCCCGGGGGAATCAGGACCTCGTGCAGAATGCGCGGGTCATAGGGCAGAACGTGGTTGGCGTGCGGGCCGTAGCGGAACAGGCCGACCACGGTGGGATGCTCGCGCTCGACAATTTCGATGATGCGGCCTTCGGCACGGCCGTCGGGGCGGCGCCGCAGGACGCGGGCGAGCACGCGGTCGCCGTGCATGGCGTCTTCGAGGTTGTCGCGGCCGATGAAGAGATCGCCCTCGACGCGGGGAATGGGTTTGTCGGGCACGACGAAACCGTAGCCGTCGCGATGGGCGACGAGGCGTCCGGAGATGAGATTGGTGTCGCGGGGGTGGGCCGGCGGAGTGGCGCGCGGCGCGGGAGCTGCTGCAGCGGCCGCGCTTTCGCGCGGGGCCGTTTTCTGGCCCGCCAGACGATAACGCCCGCCGTGAACTTCCTCGACCTCTCCGCGCTGGCGAAGTTGATGGATGACCCTGGGGAGGAAACGGCGGCCCGTGTGTTTGAGTCCCATGCCATGGGCTATCTCGCGGATGCTGGCGGGGCGGGAAAGCGTGGCCAGATAAGCCACCACCTGATCGACGCCGATGTCGCTCGGGCTGGGTACTTTTTTCGCGTGTGTGAATTTACGCTTCACGGGGCTGGTCCACGACCCACAGGCTACTGGAATTCCGGTGTGGAGGCAAAGATTGTGTTGCGGGGGTGACGGTGAGCGAGTGTCATGTCCCCCCCCCAATACATGAAAGAAGGCAAGGCGACTTCAGGGGCTGAAGCCCCTTTCCTCTGCAATCGGGTTACGTGGGAGCTGAAGCTCCCACCTCCTAGAGAGGTCATGTGACGCATTTCCGGAACAGGACGCTAGCGCGGAGGGGCCTGTGGGGCGGGAAAACCGAGGATGGCGATTCTGCCGTCGGGCTGGATTTCCAAGGTGGGCGCGTATTCGCCCAGGAGTTCCCGCCGCCACCAGGTGCCTTCCTCGCGCTTGATGGTGGCATCCGTGAACCAGTAGCGATAGAGGACGGTGCGGACGCGGCGCGGTGGCGTCTGTCCAAACGGGTTGCCGGCAAACAGCGCGAGCACGTCGGGCTCGTTCTCCAGGAGGCGCTCCTCGGTCCAGATCACGAAGCGATGGTGGGGCCAGGACTCGAGGGAGGCGAACCAGAGATTCCATTCGAAGCGCGGCTGGTAGGGAGCGTAGATGCCGGGAGCCTTGTGCGGGTCCTGCGGTTTGTAACGGAAGGGGTAGGCGATCCAGGTGTGTCCGTCGAGGGAGCCCTGGAATTCGATTTCGTAGCGCGCGTGGGTCATGACGGCGAACAGGCCGTAGGTGTTGGCGATGCGGAAGGGCGCGAGCATGCGCACCGGTTTTTCCATCCACCGCGACTGGAGTTGCGGGAAGATTTCCCAAACCAGTTGCGCGGTGGAGGCGTAAAAGATCATGGCGAAGCAGAGGCCGGCGACCACCATGCGCACCGGGGCCCACTGCCGGCGCCACACGGCGCGCGGCCCGACGGGGGCTTCGGCGGCCTCGGCCGGCGGCCCGGCGATCAGGTTCTGAATCGAGCGCGGCAAAATCGATTCGAGCAGGCGATCGTCGAGCAACAGGAAGCCGAGGGAGAGGACCAGATAATTGAGAAAGGTGTAGTTGGCGCTGAGAATGATGGCGATTTGAAACGGCGTCACGATGCAGAAGCAGGCGATGCGGAAGCGCCGCGGAAGCAAAAACATCCAGGCCAGCACGAGTTCGACGGCCAAGGTGAGGAACACGGTGGAAGCATGGAACCAGTGCGGGAAGTGCTGCACGTGCCAGCCGATCCAGGTGGGCAGCGGGCCGTTCTGGTAGTAGTCGTCCATGGCCGTGAAGTGGCGCCAGGAAAAATCGCGGCTGGCGAGTTTGACCACGCCGGATGCGAAGTAGATGCGGAACCATTCCCATTGCAGCAGGAAGCGGCCGGCGCGCGAGGGTGGATTGGCGCGACCCAGCCCAGGGCGCCATCCCGGAGGCGCGAAGAAAAAGGCGAGGAAACCGGCTTCCAGCAGCATGCCGTCGGACTGGTAGTTGGAAAAATCCTGGCCGACGCTGACGAAGGAGAGAAAACAGACGAAGGCTACCACCAGCATCGCGCGCGGCCAGAGGTTGAGCACCAGCAGCAGGGACGCCACCATGCCGGCCCAGCAGAGCAGGGCGAGGGCGTGGTCGCTGACGCCGAGCCACAGGAGCGTGGGCGCATACCAAAATCGCAAGGAGTGCATGGCCGCCGAGACGGCCTGGAGGTAATCGTCGGCGGGAAGAATTCCGCCGGGGCCGATCAGGCCCTTGATTTGAAACACCAGGGAATAGAACGCGGAAAAGTAGATGAGCCCGAGGGCGCGAAGAAAAATCCAGCGCGGCCAGAGACGCGCGGGCCGCTCCGCGCCGGCGAGTTCAGGACCCAGCAGCCATCGAACGGCGGTTTCCAGCCATTGTTCCATCGCGCCGCGATTATACAGACAGAGCCGCGCGAATGCCCTCGGATTTGCGACGTGGGCTTCCGATGCCGGCTGCCGCCGCGGGCTACTGTTGCGGGTACGAGCCCGGCAGGGAGCGGAGGTAGGCGATGATGGCCTGGGCGTCCGCGTGATTCATGTGATAGATGTGCATGGGCGGCTGGATGGGCAGGCCATTGGGCCCGATGCCGCGTTCGAGAATTTCCTCGCCCTGTTCCTCGGTGTATCCCTGAAAGCCGGCCAGGGCCGGAGCGCGCATGGCCCACTTGGTGGTGGGGTGGACGGGCATGATCCAGGTGGCGGCGCCTTGCAGCCAGCGGGACTTGTCGATTTCGCCGCTGGCGTCGCGCGGGGTATGGCATTCCTGGCACATGGCTACGTTTTCGACCAGGTAACGTCCGCGCTCGATCTGGCTTTGCTGAGCCGGGGCGCTGGAAGTTTTCTGCGCGGGCGGGGCGGAACGTTCGCGCGAAGACAGGCGCGAGGCTCCCGCGGCGAAGGCCACCAAAATGAGCAGACCGAACATCCACCGAAAACGTGCGTTCATAAAGTTTTGATCCTGGGTTGCATGGGATGCGGCGCGCCGCCGGAACAACGGCGGGCCACCGCTCGAACGCCGAAGTATCGCAAAAACGGCGTTTCGCTGTCCATGATGTTTTTCAGGCCCGGCGGAGGGATGAGCAATATCGGAATACGGGTGCGGGGTTGGAGTAAACGGGGAAAGGGGAGAGCACCGCAGAGGCGCAGAGGGCGCACAGAGAATCGAGAAGAGATGGGCATGTCTGGAAGGCCTTGTTTCAGCAGCCGGAAAGGCGCGCCAGGGCCCAGCGGGCGTGCTCCGCGATCAGCGCATCGTCGGAAGCGGCGAGGCGTTCGAGCAGGCGGGTGATGCGCAGATAGGCCGCATCCTCGCGTGGGACGCCGGAATTGCCCAGGGCCACGCAGGCATTGCGGACCAGGCCGCGCCACTTGGCCCGTTTAACGGCGCTGCCGCGGAAGGTGGTGCTGAATTGCTGCGGCGAGAGCGAGGCGAGCCATTCCAGCTCCGGGGCGAAGAGAGAAGACCGCGGAGCCTTCGCGGGCGTCTCCGCGTTTCCCGTGTCGGATTGCGATGCCGCGTGTGCGGCGAGTTCCCTTGGCTGGAATGCGGCGAGAGTGGTCGCGGGCGCCTTGCGATTCCAGGGGCAGACGTCCTGGCAGATGTCGCAGCCGATGACCGCGCGGCCCAGGTGCGGGCGAAACTCCTCGGGAATCGCGCCGCGCAGTTCGATGGTGAGGTAGGAGATACAGCGGCGGGCGTCGAGGACGTAAGGCGCCGGGAAGGCCTGCGTGGGGCAGGCGTCGAGGCAGCGCGTACACGTGCCGCAGAGGTCGGGCGGAGGGGATTGGGCGGGGCCCAGGGAGGGCTCGAGCGCCAGCGTCGTGATGATGACGCCCAGGAAAAGCCACGAGCCCAGGCGAGGATGGATCAGGCAAGTGTTTTTCGCGAGCCAGCCGAGGCCGGCGTATTTCGCGGCCACGCGTTCGAGGACGGGTCCGGTGTCGGTGTAGGCGCGCGCGTCGAAGGGTTCGGGGAATTGCGCGCGCATTTCGGCGAGCAGGGCCTGCAACTGTTCCTGGATTAGTTCGTGGTAGTCGTCGCCCCAGGCGTAGCGGGAAATCCAGCCGCGGGGCGGCGCGTCGTGCGCGGCCGGAGGCAATTCCGTCGAGCGGGAGTGCGGCGCATTGTAATTGAGCGCCACGACGATGAGGTTGCGCGCGCTATCGAGAACGAGGCGCGGATGCGCGCGGCGCGGGTCGTGAAGGTACTTCATCTCCCCGGCATAGCCGCGCGCCAGCCATTCCGGCAGATGGCGGAGTTCGTCGAACGCGAGCGCTGACGCCTGGGCTGTCGCCGCGGCACCGGGTTCTTCCGGCACGGCCACGACGCCGCACAGTTCGAACCCGGCGGCGCGGGCCCGTTCGGAGATCCAGCGCGTGCGCTCGGCCGGCGTCATGTCCCCATGATGCCTCAGCAGGGGTCGGGAGAAAAAGTGTTCCGCCCGGATTTTTGGGCGAGCGCTGCGATTCTGGCGCCGTGCCACAGCCGGGCACGGCCCCGACTGCTGTCCGGGGCGGGGCGTGCCGTGCCGTGCCCCTACGGGCCCAACCCGCGGGTGGATCGCAGGGTCAGGTCACGTGCGAGCGGCGCCACTTGTGTTTCGCTTGTCACCGCGGCGTGGGATTGCATACAATCACGGGCTGCTCTCATAGAACAGGAGAAGTAGATGAGCCGACGGATCGCCGCAAAAATCACGGGTGTGGCCGGGTACGTGCCCCCGCATGTGGTCACCAACGCCGAGCTGGAAAAGAGGGTGGACACGACGGACGAGTGGATTCGCAGCCGCACGGGCATTCGCCAGCGCCACTACGCCGATCCGGGCATGGGAACGTCGCACCTGGGGACGGAGGCGGCGAAGAAAGTGTTGGCGGCCACGGGCACGCGGCCCGAGGAAATCGAAATGATCGTGGTAGCCACGGTCACGCCGGACATGATGTTTCCCGCCACGGCCTGCCTGATTCAGGACCGCATCGGGGCGACCAAAGCGTGGGGATTCGATCTTTCGGCGGCTTGCTCGGGATTTGCGTATGCCCTGACGGTGGGCGCGCAGTTCGTGGGAGCGGGGACGCACAAGAAAGTGCTGGTGGTGGGCAGCGACGTGATGACCTCGATTCTGGATTTCAAGGACCGCGCCACCTGCGTGCTGTTCGGCGACGGAGCCGGAGCGGTGCTGCTGGAGCCGGCCACATCGCCGGCGGAAGGCATTCTCGATTTCGCGCATGATGTAGATGGGTCGGGCGGAACGAATCTGTATATGCCCGCCGGGGGCTCGCTGCATCCCGCATCGCACGAGACCGTGGACCAGCGCATGCACTACGTGCATCAGGAAGGGCAGCAGGTGTTCAAATACGCGGTGCGGCGCATGGCCGACATGGCGTGCTCGATTCTGGAGCGCAACGGGTTTTCCAGCAGCGATCTGGCGCTGGTGGTGCCCCATCAGGCGAACCTGCGCATCATTCGCGCGATGCAGGAGCGGCTGGGCGTGGACGATGCCAAGATTCTGATCAACATCGATCACTACGGCAATACGACGGCGGCGACGATTCCGCTGGGGCTGGTGGATGCCATCGAGCAGAAGCGCGTGCGCAAGGGCGACCTGATCCTGCTGATTTCGGTCGGGGCAGGATACACGACCGGCGCCATCCTCATGCGCTGGGCCTATTGAGAATTCTCTGGAAGAGAGCTGTACGGCGCGGTGTTCTTCTTCAGGGATAATGACTGGAGCAGGCAGGAGCCGAAGGCATGAAACAGGAGCGACGAATTTGCGCGTAGTCATCACGGGCGGTGCCGGGTTTCTGGGTTCGCATTTGTGCGACTTCCTGATTGGGAAGGGCTGGGACGTGCTGTGCCTGGATAATCTCATCACCGGCGCGGAGTCCAATATCGCGCACCTGCGGCAGCATCCGAGTTTCCGGGTGCAACCGCAGGATGTTTCCCAGCATATCGAGGTGGCGGGGGCCGTGGATGCGGTGCTGCATTTTGCCTCGCCCGCCAGCCCGCCCGACTACCTGAAATTTCCGATTCAGACGCTGAAGGTGGGAGCGCTGGGCACGCACAACGCGCTGGGGCTGGCGATGGCGAAGAAGGCGAGGTTTTTGCTCGCGTCCACGTCGGAATGCTACGGCGATCCGGAGGTCAATCCGCAGCCGGAGAGCTACTGGGGCCATGTGAACCCAATCGGGCCGCGGGGCGTGTACGATGAGGCCAAGCGATTTGCCGAAGCCATCACCATGGCCTATCACCGCTACCACGGCGTGGACACACGCATCGTGCGCATCTTCAATACGTATGGGCCGCGCATGCGTTTGAACGATGGCCGCGCGCTGCCCAATTTTCTCTATCAGGCGCTGGCCGGAGAGCCGATCACGGTCTATGGCGACGGCAAGCAGACGCGGAGTTTCTGCTACGTCTCGGATTTGATCGAAGGCATCTACAAGCTGCTGGAATCGGGCGAGCACGAGCCGGTGAACATCGGCAATCCCCGGGAGATCACTATCCTCGAGTTTGCCGAGCGCGTGCGGGCGGTGGCGGGGGCCGACGTGCCCATCGTCTTCCGGCCGCTGCCGCAGGACGATCCCAAGCAGCGCTGCCCGGACATCACCAAGGCGCGCCGGATTCTGCATTGGGAGCCGAAGGTGGATCTGGAGGAAGGCTTGCGGCGCACCTACGAGTTTTTCAGGAAGCAGATGGCTTCAGCAGGGGCGAAGCTGGAGTAAACGGAACCAGGCCGGGACACCGCAGAGAACGCCGAGAGAACCCAGAAGAGACGGACAGCCTCCGAAGCCCCCTCCCGTAGTCCGGCAGGAATACCAACCAACTTCGGAACGCGGACTGGGCGCGTGGTTACGCGTTCAGTCGGGCCGGCCCAGGGAGCGGTACTCGAAGCCGTGGCGTTTCATTTCGGCGGGGGACAGGAGGTTGCGGCCGTCGAGGATGAGCGGCCGGGCCATGGCCTGGTGGACGCGGGGCCAGTCGAGGCTGCGGAACTGGTCCCATTCGGTGGCGATGAGCAAGGCTTCGGAACCTTGGGCGGCGTCGTAAGCCGACGTGGCATATTCGATGTGGGGCAGCACGGCGCGCGCCCGGTCCATGGCTTCGGGATCGTAGGCGCGGACGCGGGCGCCTTCCTCGATCAGGCGATGGATGAGATCGATGGCCGGCGCGAAGCGGATGTCGTCGGTATTGGGCTTGAAGGCCAGGCCCAGCACTCCGATCTGCTTGCCGCGGACCACCCAGAGCGCCTCGCGCAGTTTTCCGCAGAAGTGATCGATGCGCCGGCGATTGATCTTTTCCGCCTCGCGGAGCATCGAGAAATCCACGCCCGAGCGCTCCGCCAGATGCACGAAGGCTTGCAAGTCTTTCGGCAGGCAAAAGCCTCCGAAGCCCAGGCCCGCGGAAAGGAAGCTGGACCCGATGCGCGGGTCCAGGCCCATGGCGCGGACCACTTCCTGAATGTCGGCGCCGAGCCGCTCGGCCAGATCGGCGACCATGTTGGCGTAGGAAATTTTCAGCGCGAGAAAGGAATTGGAGGCGTGCTTGATGAGTTCGGCGCTGTTGATGGTGGTGACGAGCCAGGCTGGCGCGGGACCCTCCGGGCAAGCGGGCGCGTGGACCGGGCACTGGAAGGCGCGGTCGAGAACCGGGCGGTAGATCTCGCGGAGTTGGCGCTCGGCGATTTCGTCATCAACGCCCACGACGATCCGGTTGGGATGCAGGAAATCCGCGACGGCGGTTCCCTCGCGGAGGAATTCGGGATTCGAGGCCACGTGAAATGCGACCTGGCTGTTGCGGGCGTAGACCGAGAGGGCGCGTTTCAATTCCTGGCCGGTGCGCGCCGGGACGGTGCTTTTCTCGACCACGAGCTTGGGAGAGCGGGCTTCGGTGGCGATCAGGCGCGCGACATGGTCGATGGCGCTCAGGTCGGCGTCACCATTGGGCAACGGCGGCGTGCCCACGCAGATGAAGATGGCGTCTCCGGCGGCCACGGCGTCAGCGGGATTGGCGCAGAAGCGCAGCCGGCCTTGCTGGCGCGCCCGGGAAATTACCTTCTCCAGGCCGGGTTCGTAGATGGGAAGCCCGCCGGCTTCGAGGATGCGGATTTTTTCGGCGTCGTTGTCGGTGCAGATGACGTCGTGCCCGATCTCGGCCAGACATGCGCCGGTGACCAGACCCACATATCCCGTGCCAATCACTGCAATCTTCAAGAAGATCCCCCGGTCTGCAGCACGTGCGCAACGTCGTCCGCGGATCCTTCCATTTTGATGTAGGCGGGTGCCGTTGCCAAGCCGATTCTCGCGGGGGAGGGGATTGGGCGGGCCGGTCGGCCGGAACGTTCGTACCGGATACTCTTTCCTAACATGGTTGCTGCGATCTTCCCTGGGCGGGGCCGTTCTCCCCTATTCTAAGTGAGTCGACCCATGCCCCAATCCGCCAATCCGGAACTGCCTCCGCCGCCCCCGAAGGAGACGCGCGGCCAGATCGAGCGCCAGGACACGCTGTTGCTGAGCGATGTTCCGGAGGCCACCGCGCTGCTGCAGGAAGGGTCTGCGCCGGCGGCAATCACCGCGCAACTGGGCTCGGCGGTGGTCGCGGCCCTGGCCCAGCGCTACGACATTCTGGCCGAAGCGGGCAGCGGAAGCATGGGCAACGTGTACAAGGCCCGGGACCGCGAGACCGGCGAGACGGTGGCCTTGAAGCTGTTGAAGCCGGAAATCGCCTCCGACCAGGCGATGATGGAGCGGTTCAAGAACGAACTGCTGTTTGCGCGCAAGATTACGCACAAGAACGTCTGCCGGGTCTACGAATTCAACCGCCTGAACGGGATCGCCTACACGTCGATGGAGTTTGTCGAGGGTGAGAGCTTGCGCTCGGTGCTGAACCGTTTTGGAGGCCTGCCCTTGCGCAAGGGGATCGATCTGGTGCTCCAGGTATGTTCGGGGTTGAAGGAAGCGCACGCCCAGGGAATCGTTCACCGGGACCTGAAGCCGGAGAACGTGATGATTGACGGGCAGGGCAATGTGAAGATCATGGATTTTGGCATCGCGCGCTCGATGGAAGCGCTCACGCGGATGACCGGCTCGATGGTCGGCACGCCGGCGTATATGGCTCCGGAGCAAGTCGCGGGCAAGCCGGTGGACTACCGCACCGACATCTACTCTTTGGGATTGATCATGTACGAAGTCTTCACGGGGAAACAGGCGTTTGCAGCGGACAACGCCGTGGCGGTGGCCTTGAAGCAGCTGCGCGAATCGCCGCCGCCGCCGCACGAACTCGAACCGGGCATCCCGGTGCCGGTCGAGCGGGCGATTTTGAAGTGTCTGGAGAAGGAGCCGCCCAAGCGTTTCCAATCCATCGGACAACTGGAAAGCGCGCTGCACGCTTCTCCGGCGGTGCCGGCGATCCGATCCACGCTCGTGAGCGCTCCGGCGGACCAGTCCGTCGTGGTCCGGCCGCGCCCGCACATGGAGTTGCTGCCGGGCGCGCCGGAAAAGGAGAAGAAGCGCGTCTCACCGGTGGTTTGGACTCTGCTGGGGGCCTTTCTGGTGATGGGGTCGCTGGCGGGCTGGCACTGGGCGCAGCGCGCGAAATTGTTTGACGGGGTAGCTCCGCCGGAGCGCGTGTCCGCGCCGAAGCCGCCGGATTTTGCCTTCGAGGTTCCCGCCCGGCCAGCGGATACAGACGCGGCGCCCTCCGAGGATGCGCCGGCGCCGGCCGAGAATGCGGCCGCGACACCTGCGGAAAAGAGTTCGCCCCCCGCCAGTGCGGGGAGCCCGCGCGAAACGGCGCCGCTGAAGAAACAACCCGCGGCAGTATTGAAGCCGGCAGCGCCTCTAGTTATACGGCCGCGCGCGGCGCGACAGACGAACGAGACGGCTTTGGCCGCTCCAACGCTGGCCGTTGACGACGCTCCGAGCTATCTGCGGGTGGGACGGTTCGAGTTCGAGGAGCGCGCGGATAGCGCGGCCGAGAAAATCAAGGGGCTGGGTTTGCCGGCCGTGGTGGTGCCGCGGCGCAATCTGAAAGGCGGGCGTTTCTGGGTGATCTTGACAGGCCCGCTGGACCCCGACCGGGTGCAGAGCACGAAGGAGTGGCTGCAGACGCAAGGTTTCGAGGACGTCCAGCAGATGAAGCTTCCCACGGCGAATTAGAATCCGAGGGCAAGGCCGAATCCGTGATGGGGCGCGGATCGGGGCAGTCAGCGGCGGTTTGAGGCGAAAGCATGGAAATGGAATTCGGAGCCCGCAGCGACACGGGTTGCGTGCGCGGGAACAATGAGGACTCCTACGGCGTGGCGCCGGAGATGAGCCTGTTCGTTCTCTCGGACGGCATGGGCGGTCTGGCGGTGCACCTGGCAAAGATTGACGCCGAGCAGCATTTGCCCGGCAATCGCTTATTTTACCTGGCGACCGATCCGGAGTATTTCAGCCCTGCCGTCG